>CAYFWR010000031.1:0-8408 GCA_964346865.1 uncultured Candidatus Saccharibacteria bacterium | reverse complement strand
TTCTAGGAGCAATGATAACATATTCATCTAAAAAATAATGTTTTCGAATCTCACTTTTTTTCATCAAAACCTCCTCAAAAACAATATAATTTATTAAAACATTTATGTAAACCTTTATAATAGGAAAAGTCCTTGTTCTACGACAAGGACTTTGTAGCTTTGGTAAGCTCGATATTGACTTTGATTCTATTAATCTCTTTTATAGTAATTGGCTTCTCAAAGCTTCTTAATGTGTCTACTACAAATCCGTGTTTTTCTGCCAGATTTTCCATCTCGAGCACTTTTTTTAGCTCTAATTCTTTCCCGAGACTATAATTCTCCCAACGTTCCTCGAGCGCAAGAAGGACAGTCTCGCCCAAGCAACCCCATATCAACGAGGGTTCTAAACCGGTTAAGGAAGGAAAGATTACAGTACCGGGAATCCTTATCATTCCTCCGTCGATCACGAGAACATCTTTCCGGTCTTTTCGAACCTCTGCCGCTACATCGCGAGGGCGAGCAACATCACAAACAATAGCTCCTATCTTCAGGTCCTCAGGGTTGATAATTGCTGTTTCTGTGGAGGATGCTGAGATAACAACATCTCCCTTTTTAACTAATCTAATATCATCATCTCGGCCTATAGGGATAACCGTTTGAAAAATAGGGCTCATTGTAGAAATAATCACTTTCCCGATAGAGCCATCCTTACCTACAACCACTAAAGTCAATTCCTCTGGGATTTTACCCATTAATTTGACTGCTTTAAGTGTAGCCTTAATGGCAGCTACTACTGTAAGAGTATTACCAGTGGTTATTGCAAGATTGTCACCAAACCGATTTGCAACTTCCTGACCCCCACTACCAACAATCGCTGTGTAGGCTCCTAAACCAACAAGCTTACATCCACCCTGAGCCGCCAATTGACAAACTGCCACAACTTTTCTCAAGCCTACCCTAGGCTTTCTAATTAATTGTTCTGGGGTCCAAGGAACAACATAAAGTTTTATTCTTGCTCTTTTCCCTATCTTTGATTGAACTATCACATCCGAATAGAAGAAGTTTCTTTTTATCCTAAGTCCTTTCTTAATCAAGTTATCACTTGCTATGTTTACTATACCTCTTATTATTCTTCCCCGATGCTCAACCTTCTTTTCAAAGTATCTTCTTACAATGCCCATTTCAATTGGCTGGATAGCAAAGCCAACTGTAGGAAGATTTTCCTGAGTCATCTTTGTTAGGGTAAATTTTGGTTCTATCCCCTTCCATAGTCTTCTGATATTTGGCACGTGAGCTGAGATAAGGGCTCCTGAAAGAACGACTGAGACAATCAATTTTATCCACGACTGATCATAGGGCCACCTCATAAGTATTGGGAAGAGAACAGCGGCTGATATTGAGGCAACTGACATATATCTAAATATACCTAGTATCAAAAGCCAACAAATAAATAGAATTCCAAACACGACAATTGGGAGCTGATTATAGGCTGTCAACGCTACTAAGACACCGGCCGTAGTAGACATTCCTTTCCCGCCCTTAACAAGACCCTTTATCTTCCAAAACCATTTGTCCAAAACAAACAGCCAGGATGATTTAAAGTGGCCAGCAACGGCGGAAAACCCTGCCACCCAGAGAAGGAAATCTTGATGGAAAAGAATAGCTGCTCCAAAAACTGAGATTAACCCTTTTAATCCGTCAAGAAACATGACCAAGAGGAATGCCCAGAGACCATGAGATCTCCCGATATTAGTAGCTCCGGTACTTTTACTCCCTCTTTGCCTAACATCTCTTTTGATACCACTCTTGTCTTTAAAAACTCTACTCCAAAAAACACCGGATGGGATAGATCCGATTAAATAGCCTAAGAGAACTACTTTAACTGTGGGAAAGACAAATGGCCAAATTTCATCCATCAGAAAACCCCCTCCTTAATCTTAACATTTTAAAATTCTTCCAAGATCAGATTTAAGCCTACAAATTCAAGATCTCTATAATTATACTAAAATTTTGAGAAATTGACAAGCTTGACTTTTCTTTTGATTTCGAATATAATTATGGAACTTGGGGCTGAAAGGCTTCGACACAGGTTCTTTAAAATCAAAGCAAGCAAGCCGAAGGATGCTTCGTTAAAGGTCAAACTTACAAACGCCAAAAACGTTTTCGCTAAAGTAGCTTCTCTTTTTAGAGGAGTCGCTTTTGCACCAGTTGTAGCTTAATTCTACGACCATTCCTTTTTTTCTTCTCTCGAAAGAGAAAAAGGAGTGTGATATAAATCGAGATGCGGCTTTGGGACGCCCTTTACCAAAGCTCAAGAGACTAAGGGCTAAGGTTAATAAATTTTGTCTTTTTATATTGTTAACTCGAAAAATAAAACAGACTAAGCTTGTAGAATGTTTTGGTTTTAACTTGTGGACACGGGTTCGATCCCGTCAGCTCCACCAAAAGAGTCTCATATTTTTGTGAGGCTTTTTTGATTTATTTAATAAATTTTATTTGAAGGTTTTATTATTTTGTTTTATAATAAACTTAAGAACTTTAGAAAGGAGGTGAAAAATGAATTTTAACTATTCTATCCCAAATCAAACTACTACCCCTGATATTTCTACTCTTTCTAAAATCTTTCCTTTTTTAGGAGCCCTAGGCGCTCTTGTGATTGTTTTTGTAGTTATTGGCTTAATAACACAGCGATTTTCTGGCTAATCGATATTTATCACTGGGGAACTACCGATTCTAGTGATTTCCCTGGGGGAAAGGCTGGAAAGAAGAAATGGTTTCTTCTCCTTTTTATGAATATTCTTGGATTTATTCCTTTGATTGGAGTCCTTTTTACTTTAGGATGGTTTATAATAGTTTATGTCTATTTCTTTACAGTCCGTACCAAGAAAGGATCGACGACAAAACCAGAACCCCCAGAGAGTAAATAAAGATATATTTAACAAAAAAGGCTGCTGCGTATTGGTGGTCTTTTTTGTATTGCTCAAATTTATTTTTAGTGATAAATTTAAAGCATAAAAATCTAAAAATATAAATGGCAAATAACAAACTTGAAACAATTCGACACAGTCTTTCTCATATTATGGCAGCGGCAGTACAAGAGATGTTTCCCGAAGCCAAGTTTGGGATTGGCCCCGCTATTGCCGATGGTTTTTACTACGATTTCGATCTCCCCCGAACTCTAATTCCCGAGGACTTGCCGCTTATTGAAGAGCATATGAAAAAGATTGTAAAGGATAATACCCTCTTTGAGCACTCAGAAGTCTCAATTGACAAAGCTATTGATACTGCCAAAAAAACAAACCAGAAATATAAAGTCGAACTTCTTTCTGACCTAAAAGCAGCTGGAGAAAAAAAGGCCATTTTTTATCGACTTGGGAAATTTATTGATCTTTGTGCTGGTCCTCATGTTAAATCGTCCAAAAATGTTGGGGCTTTTAAACTTACTAAAATTGCTGGCGCTTATTGGCGCGGGGACGAAAAAAATCCCATGCTTCAGCGGATCTACGGCGTAGCTTTTGCTACAAAAAAAGAGCTTGATGATTATCTTAAAAAATTAGAAAAAGCCGAAAAGCGCGATCACCGAAAATTAGGAAAAGAACTTGATCTTTTTAGTCTTCCAGAAGAAATTGGCGGCGGTCTTTCCTTATGGCATCCCAAAGGAGCAATTCTTCGACAAACGATTGAGGATTTTTGGAAAAAAGAGCACCAAAATCAAGGCTACGAGCTTGTTTATTCTCCCCATATTGCTAATCTTTCTATTTGGAAAAAGAGCGGTCACTGGGATTTTTATCGCGAGAATATGTACTCACCAATAAAGATTGAGGAGCAAGAATATGTTGTCAAGCCAATGAACTGCCCTTTTCATATCTTGATCTATAAAAGCAAGCTTAGAAGCTATAAGGACTTGCCGATTCGGTATGCTGAGTTGGGAACGGTTTACCGATATGAAAGAAGTGGAGTCCTCCACGGCCTAACTCGAGTCCGCGGCTTTACCCAGGATGATGCTCACATCTTCTGCCAACCGGACCAATTAGAAGTTGAAGTTGTTAATGTTTTAAAATTAGCTGATTTTATGCTAAAAACTTTTGGATTTAAAAAATATCAGGTCTTTCTTTCAACTCGGCCCGAAAAGTCAATTGGCAGTAACCAAAATTGGAAACACGCTGAAACCAGCTTAAAATCAGCTCTAAAAAAAGCAAAAATTGACTACAAAATTGATCCTGGTGAAGGCGTTTTTTATGGTCCAAAAATTGATATTAAATTGGAAGATAGTTTAGGGCGTGATTGGCAAGGCCCAACAATCCAAGTTGACTTTAACTTCCCAGAAAAATTTGATGTCACTTATATTGACAAGGATGGCAAAAAAGTTCGACCGGTAATGATCCACCGAACTGTTTTGGGTTCGATGGAACGATTTGTGGCGGTTTTGACTGAACATTATGCCGGCGCTTTTCCAATCTGGTTAACTCCAGTACAAACAACTATCCTTCCGATTTCAGAAAAACATCTCAAATATGCTAAAGAGGTTGTAAAAAAACTTAAAGATTCAAATATAAGATATGGAATTGACGATCGAGATGAATCAATCGGAAAAAAAATCCGTGAAGCTGAACTACAAAAAATTCCTTATATGTTAGTGGTTGGTGATAAAGAAGAAAAATCAAAAGCAGTTTCGGTCCGAAAATACGGCAAAGGGGATCTCGGCTCTCAAAAATTAAACCAATTTATAACTAAAATAGTCGCAGAAATCGAGGGGAAAAAGTGAGTCAAAACATCAAATTATTTCACCTTCTTGCTACTGCAATTGTTTTAAAAGAGCCATACAAAAAGGGAATTTCTCCGAGATATCTTATCTTGCAGCGTGCTGGCCATGAAAAAACTTTTCCCGGAATGTGGACTGTCCCAGGCGGCAAACTCTCAACCGACGACTATACTGACCTTCCCCGAGAGACCGAACATTATTGGTATAGTGTTATGGAAAAAGCCCTAAAAAGAGAGGTTAAAGAAGAAGCCAATATTGACATTAAAAACATCTGGTATCTAACTTCTCTTGCTAGAACCATTGATAGAGGTTATGGTTCCTTGGTTCTTTCTTTTGTTGCCGATTATGCTGGAGGTAAAGTTAAATTAGATGACGATATGCAAGATTTTGCCTGGGTTACCTATAAAGAGGCTAAAAAATATAGCCTTATAGATGGTATTCTTGATGAACTTTATATGACCGAAAGAAAACTTGCTGGAGAAAAAGATATTGAATGGGAAAGAGCCGTTTAAGGTTTTTAGATATTACAACCTAATTATTATGCCTAAAGACAAAACTATAAAATTAGGTCATCCGAGTTATATTTGGGGAGCGGGCCAAGAGCGCCGGCTTTCTTTGATGAAAAAGTATGTTGAGTATCTAAAAAGAAAGTAATCATACTTATTACTGATCCTCAAAAAGAAAAAGCCACTCATTGGCACAATTTAGCTGAGTGGCTTAAATTTTTTGAATCACTCTGGTTTTGGCAAGTTTTTCTTTTAACCCTTTTCTAGTTCCAACTTCTTTTCTCTTGCAATGGTTGCGACTTGCTTTGCCAGTCTATCTAAAATGGAGGTAAAATCTACATCCCATTTTATCTCAAAGAATTTCCCGCCAGTTCCCTTGGCAATCTGATGATAAACCTGAAGGTCGGGAGCAACACAGAAAACGGTTGCTTTCTGGTCTCTAAGAATCTTCATAACCTGATTTAGGTTTACATTCTTACCTAAAGGTGGTTCATCCGTTATAAGGATGAGCATCTTAAAGGCATCAGGCCTAAAATCAGTCTGGGTGCTCGAAGAAGCTATGAAACTTTGATGTAAAGCATCTAAGCTAGTTTCTCCTTCATTCCCTCCTCCATCAAAACGAGGTATTTCTTCAAGAGCACTCTTAAACTGGGCAACGCTTCTTGTAAAGGGATACACAACGATTTTGTCTCCGGGAATGAAAAGGTCTCCAAAGGCGACTAATCTGAGTTGGTAATCAACCTGACGCTGGGAAAGAAGGTCAACGAACCGCTGGCAGTGACTAATTAAGGCATCTATTTTATCACTCATACTGCCAGTGGTATCAAAGGTGATGATCAGATCAACATTTACCATAGGAGAAGGTTGAGTAGATTCTCCCAACTCACCTACAAACTTTTTTATGCTTTCCAAGAATCCTGATATCATAATCAGCCTCCTATTTGTTGATTTCTATATCTATTGGTGGAAAGGAAGGATAGATAAATATAAATTTTCCATTCCCCAAACGAGAGAACTTTAGCCAACCATCTAACTCTTCTCGTAAGTAATTGGTTCAAATAAAGGATAATAAAGAGTAAATTCTTTTTCTAACTTTTTCGAAAAAAGTAAATACCCCTCATAACTCTCTTTTGGTAGTAATTCAATATTACTCGTATTATGTGTATATCCGTTTTTGTAGATTATCACTTTAGCATTCTTTAGTTCTAAAGGGAAACTTCCTTCTACAACTTCATACCTTATTCCGTCCATAACTACTCTTGTCGGCGTAATGCTACTTGAAGTTTCTGTCATTGATTTTGTTGGGTTTTGGGCCGGAATTATTTGTGGATCGCCAGTAGGGTTAGAAAAGATGACATTTATCTTTGTGTTGTCACCTTCGAACTCAATTCCCTTTATGCTTAGACTAAGCCCATTTTTGCCCACAGACTCTTCAGGTTTTTCCCCCGAACTTACTGTAGGAGTACTATTCAATTTCTTTGCTGACTCTTTAATATTTTGGGAAGCTTTGCCGGCCTGTTTCTGTTGAAATTTTTCTTGTGGATTCGACGAACTTACTAACTTTGAGTAGCTCGTTTTGGTATTATTCATAATGGGTGTCCAGAGACGCAAAGGATCACTAACAACAACCCAACTAATAAGCAGGCTAGCTAAATAAGTAATAACGAGTAATCTAATAAACCTTAGAGTTGGTTTATCTTTCTTAAAATCCTCTGCCCGAAGCCACAGCAACAAACTAACAAATCCGCCAATTAACAGGGGGATGTAGGTCTGTAGTAGAAAATCAACAAACAAGGCAATCAAAGCAAAAACTATGTAGCCGATTGCGACGGCCAAGCCGATTTTCAAGCCAACTACCAGTTTATTGAAGTCAATACTTGGCATAGAGGGAGTCGTTGGGCCCGTACCTGTGCCCCCAGGCGGAAAGCCTCCGTGAACAGTCCCTGGCCCTGATTTTGGAGGAGGTCCTGTTGGACCTGGCCCATCATCTTTTATCGCACCCACAGTTGCTTTGTATCTATTTCTCTCCTCATCGTATTTTTTTCTTTTCTTCTCATTGGATAGAATCTCATAAGCTACATTGATCTTTTTTGACTTTTCTTCAGCCTCTTTCTTATTTAGTTTCGTACTATCAGGATGATATATTTTAATCAATGCTTTGTATACCTCTTCTATCTCCTCCTGACTAGCATTTGGTTCTACGTTTAAGATCTCGTAACAATCATTTTTAGAATCATATTTAATGCCTGACATCTTTTACCTCCCCTTTTGTCAAACAGCTATCTCTCAAGGCTTGAACAGATTATAAAGCTAAAAATTTTTGTCGTCAAGGTTAAACTTTTAAACTCGGGGGAAGAGAACTCTTGGTCTACTTTCTAAAGAGAAATTTTGGTATTATGGTTATAGTACTTGAATTAAAAACTTTTGAATAATGCCAAGCGACAAAACTATAAAATTAGGTCATCCGAGTTATATTTGGGGAGCGGGCCAAGAGCGCCGGCTTTCTTTGATGAAAAAGTATGTTGATTTCAAAAATAAAAAAATTCTTGATGTTGGTTGCGGGATCGGAATGTATGTCAAAAAGTTTTCTGAATATTCAGATCAAGTCTATGGAGTTGATGTTGATAAAATAAAAATCAAAGAAACTAAAAAGAATTTACCAAAAGTAAAATTTGAGGTAGCCCCGGCCGAAAAACTCCCTTATCCCGATAATTATTTTGATATAATCTTACTTCACGAAGTTATTGAACATGTTGATGATGACAAAAGAGCGATTCAAGAAGCTTATCGAGTTCTTGTCTCTGGCGGCCAAATGATTATTTTTGTCCCCAACCGTTGGTGGCTTTTTGAAACTCATGGTTTCTTTCTAGGCAAAAAATATATATTCAGATTGTTACCTTTTGTTAACTGGTTACCAATGCCAATCCGAAATAAATTCTGTCATCATGTCCGAATCTACACTAAAAGAAGTTTAAAAAAACTATTTTCTGGGCTTGATGTAAAGTATGATGTTTTAACTTGTATTTATCCTGGTTTTGATAAAATTTCCTACCGATATCCAAAACTCGGCCCTATTTTAAAAAAGACCTTCTATTTTTTAGAAAAAACTCCTTTGAATTCCTTCGGCCTCTCCGTATTTGCTGTGGTAAAAAAAGTCAAAT
>CAYFWR010000030.1:1775-8494 GCA_964346865.1 uncultured Candidatus Saccharibacteria bacterium | reverse complement strand
CCCTACTTAAAAGCTCTTCTATCTCTTCTTTTTTCAGTCTCTCTTTTTGTTTTTATGATAGTGGTTTTCTTTTCTGTAAAGTTAAGTAAAATTTTACCTAAACTTCCACTTCCCACTGTTTATCCTAAACTTAAAACTGGAGGAAGAATTAATTTTGCTGAATATCTTGACTTAGAAGCAGCTAAGATCTTAACTAAAAGTATTACCCCAAATTATACCCTAAATCCTTATAAATTCTTTAAAGAAGCTCTAAGTAACAAACGAGCCTCATTTGTTCTTAATAAATTAGGACTGGTTGATGATGAGCTAAAAGCTACTATTGAACTTAGAAAAGAGACTAATCCAGAAGAATTTAAGAAGTTTTGTTTCTATTCTTTAGAAAATGCAGCCTCCTTAGGTAATTTTCGAGCCTATCCCACCAATCTTTTGTATGGAATTTTTGCTGGGATCCCTGAATTTAAAAAATTTTTGTTTAATCGAAAAATTGAACTCTCTGATCTTTCTAATGTCATTTTTTGGGAAAGAATGATTTATGTTCGGAGCCAATTTAGGAAGAAATTTTGGGATATTGCTACTTGGTCAACTACTGGTGGAGTAGGAAAGTATTGGGCGGCGGGCTACACTTTGAGCCTTGATCGCTTTGGGATGGATTTGACTAAAATCTTTCAAGAAGGAAGGGGGGTTTCGATTGTCGAGAGAGGAGAGATAATGGATGGGATTAAAACCATTCTTACCCGGAGTGATAAAAATAATGTTATTTTAGTTGGAGATCCGGGAGTGGGACGGACCTCATTGGTTTACGGATTTGCCAGAAAAGTTTGTTATGGTACAGTGCCACCAGCTTTGGCTCACAGGCGAGTTATTCAGTTAGATGTGGGAAGACTTTTGGCGGGAGTGCAAAACGAAGGAGAGTTACAAGAAAGGCTCCTTGGAGTCTTAGATGATGCGGTTGCGGCCGGAAATATTATTTTGTTTATCGATGATATCCATACTTTTTTGAGTGGGTGTAAAGTAGGTGCAGTTGATGCCTCGGAAGTTATTATCCCATATCTTACAAAATCAGGATTAAGGTTTATTGGAGCTACGACCTACAAAGATTGGCATACTTGTATTGAAAGTAATCCTACTTTAGCGGCTAGTTTTGACAGAATTGAGGTTAAAGAACCAACTTTAGATGAGACAATTCGAATCTTAGAAGATATTGCGCCTCATTTTGAGAAAAAAAATGGAATTATTGTGACCTACCAGGCCATTAAGGAAGTTGTTAGACTGTCTGATCGTTATATTACTACTAAAGCTTTTCCTGCCAAGGCAATTGATCTTTTAGACGAAGTCTGTGTCCTTTCTGCCGAAAAAAGATCAAAGTATTTAACTCCCGAAATTGTAGCCGAGGTCGTTACAAAAAAGACAAATATCCCAGTTGGAGAGGCTAAAGGTACAGAAAAAGAAAAACTTCTGAATTTAGAAGAATTTTTACATAAAAGGATTGTAGACCAAGAGGAGGGAGTAAAGGCGGTTAGTAATGCGATGCGGCGAGTTCGGGCTGGGCTTAAAGATCGGAAAAAGCCGGTTGGAACTTTTCTATTTTTGGGACCAACCGGTGTTGGGAAGACCGAGCTTTCTAAAAGCTTGGCAGAGGCTTACTTTGGTAGAGAAGAGGCAATGATCCGACTCGATATGAGTGAGTATCAAGAGGTTTCAAGTATCGGGCGGATTATTGGTGGAGATACTGACGAAAGGGCAAAAGCTGGGGGAGTTCTAACTCAAAGAATTAAAGAAAATCCGTTTACTGTAATTCTTTTAGATGAGATCGAAAAGGCCCACCCCGATGTTTTAAATCTTTTCCTTCAGGTCTTAGATGAGGGGCGTCTAACTGATAGTGCTGGTAGAAGTTGCGATTTTACTCATAGTATTATTATTGCCACTTCCAATGCCGGTGCTGATATTATTAGAAATAAGGTAAGAGAAGGAATTGATTTAGGAAGAATAAAAAACGAGCTTTTAGATACTTTGATCTCTAAAGGTATCTTTCGACCAGAGTTTTTAAACCGTTTCGATGGGATTATTATCTTTAAGCCGCTTACCCCCGAGCATTTGATTCAAATTGCTAGCTTAATGATGAATAAGGTTAAATCTAATTTAGCCGAGAAAGGAATTTCTTTGGAAGTGGCGCCAGAAGCTCTAAAAAGATTAGCTGAGTTAGGCTATGATCCGGTTTTGGGGGCTCGACCAATGCAGCGAGTAATCCAAGATAAAGTTGAAAACGTTCTAGCTGCTAAAATTTTAAGCGATGAAGTGAAAAGAGGAGATAAGATTGTTTTAAAAGGAGAAGAAATAGTCTAAGTTAAATAAATTTTCTGTGTTCCCATACCTCGACTTATGTCGGGGTTTTGTGATTTTATCCGCATTGATTCGTGTTTAAACCCGCATGAATCCGCGATTTTCTTGACATGTGGAAAAAAAAGGAGTAAACTGGCGAATACGATAAAAGTTAAGAGTTCAAAGTAAAAAGTTAAAAATTAAATACCAAAGATATCCCGACGACTACATTAATATAATTTTAAATCTAATGTAGTCGGGACCCCGATTTCTTTAATTTTAAATATACTAATGAATACATCGGGGAAAATAAAATCAAGACAAAAAAATATAAATACGAAATATAAAAATCCAGAATAAAAAAACAAACTAAAACTAAAATTATTAAATCCAAATAAAATATTAGGTGGGGGCTTACTGAAAGCAAAATAAAACAGATCGAGGTGGAAACAAAAATGAAATTAGAAAAATTGGAACTTGTTCGTCAACTTTTAGATTCGGCGGAGGGTTCTCTAAGATCAGCAAAACAATTACTTTTAGAGATAGCAGGGGCGAAACCAGACTTATATAAAGACAAGGCTCGTGACTTGTCTATTTTAGAAGGAGGAAAAGTTATTGAGGGAATTTTTGATGGCGAAAATATGGTAGCCCCGAATGACAAAAAATATCCTGTTCCACCAAACTATGCTAGTAAATCAAAACTGGTTCCCGGAGACGTTTTAAAGCTTACCATTATTCCTGATGGAAGCTTTATTTTTAAACAAATTGGGCCAGTGGAACGCAAGAAAATTGTAGGAACCTTAGCTCAGGATAATGATAAATACCGAGTTTTAGCTGACGGAAAGGCTTACAACGTTCTTTATGCTTCAGTAACCTATTTTAAAGCTAACCCAGGTGATAAAGTAACCTTAATTGTGCCTGAAAAAGAAGAGTCAGTTTGGGGGGCGATTGAAAATGTAATTGGGGCGGAAGGAGGGCAAGTCGAGGCTGAGCCGGAAAAGAAAAAAGAAGAAAAAAAGAAGAAAAAAATCAAAGAGGAGAAAGTTAGAAAAAAGTAAAAAAGTTTAAATACAAAAAAACAGAATCTTTGTAGATTCTGTTTTTTAATTCTAGATAAATAAAAAGATTTAAGAGTTCAATATTGGGGATAAAAAGTGGATAAATTTAAGGTTAAAAATGTTGGCTATTTTTGATATACTAATTTAAGAAATCCTAAATCCAAAATTCTAAATCCTAAATAATACTAAATAACCAAAATCCAAAATGTTTTGAAAATTTGGATTTGAGATTTATTTAGAAATGATCTGCCTGCCGGCAGACAGGAAAATAAAATTCCCAATAACCCACTAACCTACAGACCCATCAACCCACTAACCCACCAACCCAATAGCCTAATAACCCATAACTATTTTCTATTCGCTATTAACTATTAATTAATCTTCATGGCTGTAGTAGCACTTTATCGTAAATATCGCTCCCAGAAATTTAAGGAGATTTTAGGACAAGATCATGTCTGTCAGACCTTAATAAATTCTCTTAAAAACAGTCGAATTTCTCATGCTTATCTTTTTACTGGACCGAGAGGAGTAGGTAAGACCTCAGTAGCTCGAATTTTAGCTAAGGCAGTGAATTGCACTTCTATTTCTGAAGGAGAACCTTGTGATAAATGCGTGACCTGTCAAGCAATTATAGGTGGACGAGCCTTGGATTTGATCGAAATTGATGCTGCTTCTAATCGAGGAATTGATGAAATTAGGGAACTAAGAGAAAAAATCAAGTTTGCGCCAACTGAGGGGAAATATAAAGTTTTTATTATCGATGAAGTTCATATGTTGACCAAAGAGGCTTTTAATGCTTTACTCAAGACTTTAGAAGAACCCCCAATCCATGCCATTTTTATCCTGGCTACTACTGAAGTTCATAGAGTGCCAACTACAGTACTTTCTCGTTGTCAAAGATTTGATTTTAGACGAATTGGACTTGATGATCTTATTAATCGATTAGATTATATTGCTAAAAATGAAAGGATCGAAATTGATTCTCAAGCTTTAAAAACTATCGCCGAGACCTCAGAAGGAGGATTTAGAGATGCAATTTCTCTTTTAGATCAACTAGCTTCCTATGGGGAAAAAAGGGTTGGAATAAAAGAGATTCGCTTAGTTTTAGGGCTCTCAGACTTAGAAGCAATTGAGAATTTTATCGATTGTTTGAATAAAAATGATATTCAAGGCGGCATCTCTTTAATTAACCATCTGATTAATGACGGCTATGACTTACATCAATTTACTAAGTCAGTCATTGAGATTTTAAGAAAGATTTTGCTTGTAAAAATTGCCGGGAGTGCTAATTTAGAGATGTCGGAAGAGAGAATTGAGAGAATTCAAAAATTAGCTCAGAGTTTCTCGATTAGTAGGATTTTACAGGCAATTGAACTTTTTTCTGCAGCTGAGAAAGAATTTAAGACTTCGGTTTTCCCTCAACTTTTTTTGGAAATGTCTTTGGTGAGATTGGCAATGGAGGGAGAAGAAGAACCTGAACGTTTAGTTAAAAAAGAAGTGGAAGGAATAATCAAAGAAGAGGCAGAAAAAGAGATGGAGGTTAAATCTCAAGAAAAAAAAGAGATTACCAAAAAGAAAAAAGTTAAAGTAAAGACAGAGTCGAAGAAAAAGGAAAAAAAGAAAGAAAAAAGCCCCACAAAAGAGCCTTCAAAAAAAATCCTAAAAGGGGAAAAAGAACCGTCTGAATATTGGCCAGAGGTAATTGCTGAGGTAAAATCAAAAAACAATTCAATTTCTGCTTTTCTTAAGGTAGCTGAACCCGAATTTAAGGACAACGCCGTTGTTTTAAACTTCCCTTATAAATTTCATAAAGAAAGGATTGAAGATCATAAAAACCGAAAGATAGTCGAAGCGGCCTTGGATAAAATTTACAAAAAGAAATATATAATCAAATGCATTTTGAAAGAAAAATCCAAGGAAGACAAGGATTCTAAAAAAGATGAAGCTGAAGATGATCTTTTAAATACGGCAAAAGAAATTTTTGGCGGGAAAGTTGTAGAAGAATAATAAATTTATTAGTTATCAGGAATTAATAATCAGAATTTTAATTAAAATGGCGACAAAAGAAAAGGAGAAAAAAGAGACTAAACTAGTTATTGATCGAGTGCCACCTCAAAATGTTGAGGCGGAAGTTTCGGTTTTGGGATCATTGCTTTTGGATAAAGAAGCGATTTTAAAGATCGCTGATATTATTACATCTTCTGATTTTTATAGTGATATTCATAGAGTGATTTTTGAGACCATCCTTGAGCTTTTCGACCAGCGTCAACCAATCGATTTAGTTACTCTAACCAACAGATTAGAAGAGAAAGAAGAGTTAGAAAAGATTGGTGGAGCAAGTTATCTAACAACTTTAGCGAACACTGTTCCTTCAGCAGCTCATGTAGTTCACTATGCTCAAATTGTGGCCGAAAAAGCAACACTTCGGCGACTTATCCAAGCCGGAACAGAGATTACTAATATAGCCTTTGAAAAAGAAGGAAAGGATTTGGGCGATGTTTTAGATAAAGCAGAAAAAGCAGTCTTTTCAGTTTCTCAAGCTAATTTAAAACAAAAGTTTATTCCTATAAAATCAGTTCTAACCGAAAGTTTTGATAGAATCGATGAACTTCACAAAGATAAAGAAAAAGTCCGAGGAACACCAACAGGATTTATTGCTTTAGATAATCTTTTAGCAGGATTACAAAATTCTGATTTGATTGTTGTTGCGGGACGGCCCTCTATGGGGAAGACTTCTTTTGCTTTAAATGTCGCTCATCACGCCGCGGTTAAAGAGGGGACGCCGGTAGGAATCTTTAGTTTAGAGATGTCGAAAGAACAGCTAACAGATCGGTTTTTATGTGCCGAGGCCAGAATTGACTCTTGGAAACTTCGAACTGGGAATTTAGATGATGATGATTTTCCTAAAGTCGGTCATGCTATGGGAGTTCTTTCAGAGGCTCCAATTTTTATTGACGACTCAGCTACCAGTAATGTTTTAGAAATAAGAACTAAGGCTAGGCGGCTTCAAACTGAACACGGAGTAGGACTTTTAGTAATCGATTATCTACAATTAATGCAAGGAGGGATTCGGAATTCTGATAATCGAGTTCAAGAAATCTCAGAGATCTCTCGATCACTCAAAGCTTTAGCCCGAGAACTTAATATTCCGGTAATTGCTATTTCTCAGCTTTCTAGAGAAGTAGAGAAACGACCCTCAAGAATCCCTCAGTTAGCTGATCTTCGAGAATCGGGGGCAATAGAACAAGATGCTGATGTGGTTGTCTTTATCTACAGAGAAGATTATTATGATCCTACCACTGAAAGAAAAAATATTGCTGACATTTTTATTAAGAAACATCG
>CAYFWR010000030.1:0-1675 GCA_964346865.1 uncultured Candidatus Saccharibacteria bacterium | reverse complement strand
TTTTTTTATTGCAAAAAATCTTAAAAACTGTTATGCTTATATGAGATGATTTAATCTCTTGAATTATTATCGAATTTAGCCTGAAGTAAGGAGAAAAAATGGAGAAAGAGATAAGACTTTTAAAATCAGATATTCTAGCAGGTTTAATAATTGGTATTTTAGCTTCTTTCTTTTCGCTCATTGTGATTATAAATTTAGGTATTAAAATTCCTTATTTTTATACCGCCTTATTTTTTATTCCTTTTTGTCTTGTGGGAATTTATGTCGGACATTTTTTAGGCAAAAAAGTAAAAGTTATCTGGCAGTTTACTAAATTTGGAGAAACGGGAGGTTTAAACTGGTTGATAGATTTTGGGGTTTTAAATCTTTTGATTTTTATTTTTGAAATTAGTACTGGTATTTACTACTCGGTTTTTAAAGGAATTTCTTTTATAGTGGCAGTAACAAATAGTTATTTTTGGAATAAGCTTTGGGTTTTTAGAGAAGTTGGGCCGAAAGGTAAGGTAAAAATTCCCCAATCAAAAGGAGAATTTTTGAGATTTTTGGCAGTAACCTTGTTTGGCTTTGGGATTAATGTCGGATTGGCCAGCCTTGTTGTTTATCTTTCTTCTTTAGGACATCCGACAGGCGTCTGGGAAAAGTATTGGGCTAATATTGGAGCTGCTTTTGGATCTTTGATCGCCATGATCTGGAACTTTGCTGGCTATAAACTCTGGGCTTTTAAGAAATAATTTTTTAAGTTGATAAGTTATTAAGTTTTTTATTTTTATCATGCCTTGGTATTTTTTTGCTATCTTGGGGGCGGCAGGAGCAACCTCAACAATTATTTTACAAAAAAAAGTTTTAGGGAAGGAGCATGCGCTTCAACTTGCAGTTATTTTGGGTTTGATCGGTTCGATTTTTGTTTTATTTCTTATCCCTTATGTAAATTTTAATTTGAGGTTAGTTAGTTATTTTTTAATTGTTTTTGTTTCATTAATTACCGGTCTTGCTTTTTTGTTTTTAATGAAGGCTTTACGGCATATCGAAGTCTCTCTTACTGCTCCGTTCTATAATTTAGGAGTTGCCTATGTAGCTATTATGGCTTTTTTCTTTTTGGGGGAGAGACTAACGACTCTTCAACTTTTAGGAGTAATTCTTTTGATTATCGGAGGGTACACTGTTAATGCTATTCAAGGACATATCTTCCAGCCAATTATTGATCTTATTGAATCAAAATATATCCATTATGTTCTTTTTTCTGTTTTGGCCTATTCTAGTGCTTATCTTTTGGACAAGTTTATTTTAAGAGAAGTTGATTTTCTTTCACTTTTCTTTTTTAGGCAGTTATTTGTTACTGCTTTTCTTTTAATTATTTCTATAGTTTTTTATAAAGGATTTTCTGATCTAAAAATGGGTTTAAAAAAAGGGGGGATAATATTAATTTTAGTTTCTTTATTAGGACTTATTGAATATCTTTCGATATTTAAAGCGCTTTCAATTGGCGAAGCCTCATTAGTCTTGCCAGTTTACCGACTTTGGACTCTTTTTGCAGTGATTGTTGGAGGAGAAATTTTTCATGAAAATAATCTTAAGCGGCGGGCCATTGGTTGTATTATTATGCTCATTGGGGTTTGGTTGGTAATAAGATAAAAGTCAAAGTTCAAATTTCAGATCTCAGAATTAGATATTGGGA
>CAYFWR010000029.1:0-8644 GCA_964346865.1 uncultured Candidatus Saccharibacteria bacterium | reverse complement strand
TTGACTAAGCATTAGTTTTTTGATATAATGGTTAAGTCAAAAGAAAAACAAAAATAAAAAAGAAAAATTAGGAGAAAAAGATGACTAATGAATTCAATGATCTAAAACCAAAAACAGAATTTACTAAAGAAGAACTCAATGAAATTTACGAGGAGGGTAAAAGAGATTATCAAAAAATTGTTAAGGCTCTTGATCAACACCGTTTTGTTAGAAAGTTTAATAGATAAGACTAAAAAACCAGCTTTAAGCTGGTTTTTGATTTAGACTCACTCAACAAGAGAGTTTAACAACATCTAATAGGCTAAGTTTGACAAAGTAGAATTTTTTGATATATTTAAACTCAGGGGGTAATATGGATTTAAGACGCATTTTAGACATCATAAAAAATTCTAAGGATTTAAAAAAATGCCCAGCTTGTGGGTCTTCTTACGAAGTGGAAGAAATTAATTTTCTGGGACAGTTTGATTCTGCCTATCTTATCCAATTTAATTGCAAAGTTTGCAACCTGCCAGTTATTGCTACTCTAATTGTCCAGGAGAAAAAGAGAAAGGTAAAACTGATTTCTAGTTCAAACCGAAGAGTTAAAGTCAAAAAAGCAATTGTAACTAATGAAATCATTCATCTTTACCAGTCTTTAAAAAGTTTTGATGGAGATTTTGAAACTGTTTTTAGAAAGCGAAAGTCCAAACTAGACGATACTTCTGGCTAATCTATAATTTTAATAAGATAAAAAGGCTAATCTTTTAATAATTGAGTTGAAGGCCTTTTTGTTTTGTGCTAAAATGTGGAGGCCACAAAATAATTAGGATATTAAGTGCTATTTATGGAAACGATTACTCTTAAAGCAAAAAAAAGAGAAGTTGTAGGGAAAAAGGTTAAAAAGCTTCGAAAAGAAGGTTTCCTACCCGCTGTTTTGTATGGAAGAGATACAAAAAACGAGAACCTTTCAATTTTAAAAGCTGAATTTGAGAAAATCTTCAAGAAAGCCGGTTTAAATAAGATTGTTTCTCTAGTTATTGAAGGTGAAGGTAAAAAAAATGTTTTGATTCACGAGCCTCAGGTAGATCCAGTTACAAATAATCCCTTGCATGTTGATTTATATCAGGTAAAAATGACCGAAAAGATTACCACAAATGTTCCTTTAGTTTTTATTGGTGAATCTAAGGCGGTTCGAGAAATGGATGGAACTTTGGTCAAAAACCGAGATGAAATTGAAGTTGAATGTCTACCAACTGATCTTCCCAGTGGAATTGAAGTTGATATTACTTCTTTAATTGATTTTGAAAGTACTATTCATATTAAAGATCTAAAAATTCCGGCCGGAGTTACAGTTTTAGATGATCCTGAAGAAACCGTAGCTTTGGTCGAGCCTCCAAGAAGTGAAGAAGAGTTAGCTGAGCTTGAGGAACCAGTGGTCGAAGAGATCTCAACTGAGGAAGAAGCGAAAGAAGAAGTACTAGTTGAGGGTGAAGTCGAAGAAGGAAGAGCTCCTGAAGAAACTCAAAAAGAAGAAACTCAAGGATAATTAAAAGAAAAAGAATAATAAAATAGAAAAATTAAAGATAGTCTTTCCAATCGGGAGGACTATTTTTTACTTTAGACTTTTATTTTTTTACTTTTAATTTTATAATAAGCTTATGCTAGTTGTTGAGCCAAAACCAAGACTTCGAAAACGAATAATTAAATTTATAAAAAAACACAAAATTAGTGTTATTATTGTTAGTCTGGCTTTTTTGATTTTTGGCATCGTTTTGTATTTTTATGTCTTTAAAAATAGGTCGGGGGTAACTCCCTTTGTAAAGAAAGAGACCCCCACTCCCACTCCTAAGTTGGTTCGAGCTCCTCTTTCTGGCGTTATGGTTACCGAAGACAGGGCTAAAAGAAAGCCTATTGCTGTTTCGATTGAAAATCATACTGCTAGCCGGCCTCAATCTGGACTTAATAAAGCTAGTTTGGTTTACGAAGCTTTGGCAGAAGGGGGAATTACTCGATTTTTGGCTTTTTTTCAGGAAAATGATGTTTTTGAAATTGGCCCAGTTCGAAGTGCTCGACCTTACTTTTTAGATTGGCTCTCGGAATTTGATGCTCTCTTTGCTCATTGTGGTGGTAGTGTTGATGCCTTAGATCTAATAGTTCCTTATGGAATCAAAGACTTAGATGAATTTCGCTGGGGGACTCAAGGATATTGGCGTGATTCATCTCGATATGCTCCTCATAATCTTTATACTTCTACCGAAAAACTTTATGAAATTGCCAAAAAAGCTGGTTACAAGACTACTGCTCTTATTTTAGGATATTCTTTTAAAGAAGATTTAGAAAAATCAAAGCGCCCCGAAGAAAGTAATATTACTATCGGTTTTAATTATCCCTACAATGTTTCTTACAAGTATGATCCAAAAACTAATTACTATTTAAGATCAGTAGCGGGCGCTTCCCATACCGATAGAATTACTGATGAACAAATAAAAGCTAAGAATATTGTAGTTATTTTTATGCCGACTTCTTATGGTTATACCAAAAAAGGAGAACAAGCAGTATTTATGGAGACGATTGGTAGTGGTGAAGCCTTAGTTTTTTTTGATGGAACTTTTACCCACGGGACCTGGAAGAAAGACTCACGGACTTCTCGGACAAAATTTTTAGACTCAAAAGGCGAAGAAATAAAGTTTAATGCCGGAACTACTTGGATTGAGGTTGTGCCACCGAATACCAAGATTGTTTACTAAAAGTTGTCCAAAAAATTTTTAAATATTTAATTTGTGTTTTTTATTTTTGATCTTTAATCTTTGATTTTCTTATGCGGCTTACTTATCATCATAAAAAAAGAAGAGGAATTAAAGATTTTTTTAAAGTTTTAGGTCCAGGTGTAATTACTGGGGCGGCTGATAATGATCCTTCTGGAATAGTTACCTATACTCACGCTGGAGCAACAACTGGATTTAAGGCTCTTTGGTTAATACTTATTACTGCCCCGATGCTCGTGGTGGTTGAAGAGATGTCAGCTCGGGTAGGAATAGTTACTAAAAAAGGCCTGAGTATTCTTATAAAAGAGAATTTTGGGACTAAAATAACGGTGCTTTCAGCTCTAATCTTAATTATTTGTAATGTAGTCACAATTGGGGCAGATATAGCAGGAATGGCAGCGATTCTTGAGATTTTTACTGGGCTAAATTGGGTCTGGTTTATTTTTCCTATTGCTTTTGTTTTAGGTTATTTTTTGATATCCGAGAGTTACAAGACAGTAAGTCGATACTTACTTCTTTTAACTCCTGTATTTTTAGCCTATATTTTCGCTGGATTAATAGCTAATCCGAATTGGGGAGCAGTGATAAAAGATACCTTAGTTCCTCAGATTGACTTGAGTAAAGAATATCTTTTAGTAGTAATGGCTATTTTAGGAACGACAATTTCTCCTTATCTTATTTTTTGGCAAACCACAGAAGAGATTGAGGAAAAAAAGACAGTCAAAGATTTAAAAGATGAAAAGATCGATGTAAGGTCTGGAATGATTTATTGTAATCTAATCTCTTATTTTATTATTCTGTCAGCTGGAGCTTTAATTTTTTCAAGAAGTACTGGGGGTATGACATTGAGTAATATGGGCGATGCTGCTGCGGCCCTCAAAACTTTTGGAAGTAATGGTTCACTTTTACTTTTTTCAATCGGAATCTTAGGGTCAGGACTTTTAGCGATTCCAGTTTTGGCTTCTTCTACTGCTTATGCCTTGGCTGATACAATGCATTGGAAAGAAGGTCTAGATAAATCTATCTTTCAGGCTCGAGGATTTTATTTTATTTTAATTTTATCTTTATTATTTGGAGCTTCTCTGGCCTTTCTTAATATTCGGCCGGTTGATATGCTTTTTTATTCCCAGGTTTTACAGGGAATCCTAACCCCAATTCTACTATTTTTACTTATTCGGATTACTAGTAATTCTAAGATTATGGGAAAATATACTAATGGGATTTTTTCTAACACCATTGGTTGGATAACAGTAACTTTAATGTCTTTTGTTTCTATTGTGATGTTTTGGCAAATTATTTTCTAATGTCTACAGGTGATTATTATGTAGATTGCCGTAGATAAAAATCGTATTAATTTGCATTATTCACTAGTATAAAGTCTCAAGACTAATAAAATATTTGTAATAATTCGTAATCTTATGATCGGTATTTTTGATTCTGGAGTCGGAGGACTCTCAATTTTTAGAGAGATTAAAAAACTTTTGCCGCACGAAAGCATAATTTATGTTTCCGATTCTAAATTCTGTCCTTATGGTAATCTGCCTTCCCAAAAAATCCGAGAAAGGTCTTTTAGAGTCTCTCAATTTTTAGTTAGAAAAAAAGTTTCTTTAGTTGTAGTTGCTTGTAATACCGCAACTGTTAGTAGTCTTTCTTATCTTCGTAAAAAATTCAATTTACCAATAGTTGGAGTTGTTCCAGTAGTCAAGACAGCCACTACTTTAACCAGAAAGAAAAAAATCGCTATTTTAGCTACCAAAGCAACATTTAGAAGTAAGTATCACAAAGAGTTAATAAAAGAATTCTGTCAAGGAATAGAGGTAATTAATAAAGACTGCCCTGGATTAGTTGAATTGGTAGAAAGTGGTGAAATAAAAGGGGAAAAGATCAATACTTTACTCAAAGATTACTTAAAGCCGCTAATTATGAAAGGAAAAGTTGATATTATTGTCTTGGGTTGTACCCACTTTCCATTTTTAAAACCAGAGATTAAAAAAATAATCAAAAATAAAGCTTTTGTTTGCGATTCGGGACCAGCAGTAGCTCGTCAAGTAAATCGGGTTCTTTTAGCCGAGAATCTTTTAGAAAAAAGAAAAAATCCTAAATATACTTTTTATACCACAGGAAATAGAGATCAGTTTGAAAAAGTAGCCAAATCTTTATTAAGAGAAAAAGTTGACTTAAAAATCAAAAAAATTAAGATATAAAAATAAAGTTTCAAGTTAATAAATGGTAGAAAAACTTATTGATTTCTTTTAGATATTTTTTTATAATATAGCTATGTTTGAACAACTTTTTGGTTCAAAAACCAGAGTAAAGCTCCTAAACCTTTTCTTTACTAACCCTAACCGGTCTTTTTACGTTCGGGAAATTACCCGGACTATTAATGAACAGATTAATTCTGTTCGCCGTGAGCTTGAAAATCTAAAGAAACTTAATCTAGTAAGAAACAAAGAAAAAGCTCATAAGCTTTATTACAGTCTTAATCCTAAGTTTAAATTTACTGACGAGTTCAAAAAGATCTTCAATAGAATCGAAAAAGTTGATCGAGAAATTGTTGAGGAAGCAGCTTCAGCAACATCAGAGGAAAAGTTAGCGAAAGAATTTAAAAAAATTGGCAAGGTCTCTTATGCAAGCTTGGGGGGATATTATGTCCAGAATCCTCATAGTGAAATTGATATTTTTATTGTTGGCAAAGTTGACAGAAGGCCTCTCAAAAAGCTTATTACCAGACTTGAAACTGAAGCTGGTCGAGAACTTAATTATTGTTTAATAACTCAAGAAGAATTTAATTATCGTCAAATGCTTTATGACCGATTTTTGACCGAGATTCTTAATAGTCCCAAAATTATCCTTATAGATGAACTTGAACCTGAGGTCAAAATTAGTCCCAAGGCTGAGAAGCAAAGCTAAGACCTCAAACTCAAAGTTTTATAAGATAACCCTAAGCCTAAAAGCTTATGAGTAAAAATCGGATAAAAATTGACATCGAAACAACTGCGATTATCAAAATAATTATAGCTCTAATTTTTTTATGGTTAGTAATTTTACTTCGTGATATTATTGTTATTTTTATTTTAGCTTTTATTTTACAAGCAGCCCTGTCTCCCTTAGTAAAGAGAATGGAAAGGAAAAATATTCCTCGGCCTTTGGGAATATTTTTAGTATTTACAGCTTTAATTGGAGTTATTGTTTTTATTATTCAGTTAATTATCCCTCCTCTTGCTACTCAAGTTAGGAGCCTTGTTTTAAATTGGCCTCATCATATAGAAGAGATTTCTAATTATCTGGCCCAAATAGGAATTAATCTTAATTTAGAAGATATTAAAAATATTTTTGAGGTTAGTTTAACTCGAGGAGCTCCAGGAGTTATTTATACAGCCTTAGGAGTCTTTAGTGGAATTATCGGATTAATTTCGGTTTTGGTATTAGCTTTATATCTTTTGATTCAACAGCATAGTTTTGAGAATTTTGTTTCTTTATACATTCCAACTCGACATCAAGAAAAGATAAATCGAGTCTACAGAAGAATAACTCAAAAAATGAGTTATTGGATTCGAGGACAAGTCTTCCTTTCTTTTATAGTTGGAGTTTTGGTTTATATTGGACTTTTAATAATCGGGGTTAATTATGCTCTTATTTTAGCAATTGTTACAGGCTTTACAGAAATTTTACCAATTATTGGCCCCATATTTGCTGGTGGATTATCTGTTTTAGTTGCTCTTTCTGACTCACCAGTAATAGCACTTTGGGTAGTTCTTTTATATGTTTTAGTTCAGCAGTTTGAAAATCACTTTTTAGTGCCACAGATAATGAAAAAAGCCGTTGGTTTAAGTCCAGTAGTTATTATTGTTACCCTTCTTGTTGGAGCTAAATTAATGGGTATTTGGGGGATTTTATTAGCAGTCCCAGTTGGCTCGGCAATTTCAGTAGTTTTTCAGGAAGTAGTTAAATCTCAGAAACCAGCCTAATTCTAAGGAAGAGAATTAAGTGGAAATTACTTATTTAGGTCACAGTTGTTTTAGAATTATTGGTAAAAATCTTACCTGTGTTACTGATCCTTTTTCCGAGGATGTGGTTGGTTTAAAATTACCTAAACTTATTGCCGATGTGGTAATCGTTACTCATAAACACGCTGGTCATAGTGATTTAACAAAAATAAAGGATAATCCTCTAGTTCTAGATGGACCAGGAGAGTATGAAGTTCAGGGTTCGGAATTTAAAGGAATTTTGGCTTTTCATGATGAAAAAAGAGGTGAGGAAAGAGGAAGAGTTACTCTTTTTACTTTTGAAATTGATGATATTCGGATTTGTCACCTTTCGGACTTAGGAAGTGAACTAGATACCGAACAACTTGAAGAGATTAATGGTGTTGATGTTTTGATGATTCCTTGCGGTGGAGTAGTCACCATTAATTCGGAAATAGCAGCTAAATTAGTTTCTGAAATCGAGCCTAAAATTGTTATTCCAATGCATTATAGGATTGGGAAGATGACTGAATTCGAATCAGTAGAAAAGTTTTTACAAGAAATGGGAACTCAGAATTTAGAGAAAAAACCAAAACTTAAAATAACTACAAAAGATCTCCCAGAGGAGACCGAAGTGGTGGTATTAGAGTGTTAATAGTTAATTTAGTTATCAGTATTGATTTTGGATACAGATTGCTAACAACTCTTTTTACTTTTTGTAATTTTACTTTGAGTTTTTAGGCATTGAGAACAGATATTAACACTAATTAATTTTCCGTCAATTAAAATCTTGGCTTTCTGAATATTTGGAAGCCATTTTCTTTTGGTTTTCCGGTGAGAATGACTGACATTATGGCCGGAAAGTTTCTTTTTTTCACAAATTTCACAGATTGTTGCCATAGTAATTCTTAATAAAAATTACACTTTATGCTAACATAAATTAGTAAACCTCGTCAAGATTAATTTAAAAAAGGAGTTTTAATGTCTCAGACTGTAGTTGAACTAGTTTTAATTTTTTTTGCTTTACTTGTAGCGATTGATATCCATGAGTTTGCTCATGCCTGGTCGGCTAATCGATTAGGAGATAATACTGCAGAACAAGCGGGGCGGATAACCCTAAATCCATTTGTTCATCTAGATCCGATTGGAACCTTGATGATTTTTTTAGCCCGCATTGGCTGGGGGAAGCCGGTGCCTGTTAACCCTAACAATTTTAAAAATCCTAAAGTAGGTTGGGCTTTAGTTTCTTTAGCCGGACCAACTTCTAATCTCTTATTAGCTTTTGTTTTTAGTTTAGCTTTTCATTTTACCTTAGGAAGAGAAAATCTCTTTAGTCTACTTATTTTTTATATTATAGTTTTAAATATTGTTTTAGGTATTTTTAATCTAATTCCTATTCCTCCTCTTGATGGATCGAGGATTCTTTTTGCTTTTTTACCCCCTACAGTTGATATTGCAAAGATTGAAGCTCTTGGTCCGATGGTTTTAATTACTTTTATTCTTCTTGATAGATTTTTAAACCTTGGAATATTTTTTGGTTTTATTAATACGGCTTTGAATTTCTTTTTAAATCTTTTTCAGATTCCAGGAATGCTGATATAGAAGGTATTAACCAAATTAAGCTCGAACTGACACTAATTACAAAAATGTGGTATAATATTATTGCTCTGCTTTCTCGGTAGCATCTAAAATTAATTGACCCAACACTTCTGACATTGGGAGTTCTATATAATTTCGGTCTGTGGGCCGGAATTGCGGACACCCACCTTGTATCTTAGGATCAATTGTTTTGGATCTAACCAGAGAGCAGAGTTTTAGTCGGTGTGTTTATATTCGGTTTAGAATTATATTTTTTAGGGCGGGCTGTGGCGCAGTTGGTAGCGCACCGGGCTGGGGGTCCGGTGGTCGTGAGTTCGAGTCTCACCAGCCCGACCA
>CAYFWR010000028.1:0-8721 GCA_964346865.1 uncultured Candidatus Saccharibacteria bacterium | reverse complement strand
AAACTACTTTTACAATTGGAGAAAGTGTAACTTTTTCTGGAACTGCTTCAGATGGGACGGGTTCTGGAATCAATAAAATAGAAATTTCAACTGACAATGGGACTAATTGGAATTCCGCTTCAGGAACCACTTCTTGGTCCTATACTTGGGATATTCCTCATGCTTCAGAACACACCATTGTAAGTAAAGCCACGGATTTGGTAGGAAATAGCGAAACTCCCAAAGAAGGAATAAAAATCACTATTGAAGGAGAAACCTTTCCTCCAGAATTCCCCTCTCCCTTCCCATCCCCCCCTCCCTCACCAATCGAGATTATCAAGGATAACCTAAGAGAAATTTCTGAAAAAGTAGGTGAGATAGCCCAAAAAGCAGCTGAATCTCCAGCCGCTTCAGCTGGGATCATTGCTGGAGGAGCAGCAGCAGCAGCTGCTGGAGCTGCCGCAACCTCTGGCTTAGGAGCCGCCGCCGTAACCAGCGGTATTAGCTATCTTGCTTCATATATTTTCTACCTCATTAGTTCTCTCTTGCAGCTTTTGGGTATTTGGAAAAAACCCAAACCTTGGGGAGTTATCTATGATTCTTATACGAAAAAGCCTCTTAAATTGGCTACTGTCAGAATTTTTGGTCCTACCATTCAAACGGTAATTACTGGGCCTGATGGCCGATTTGGTTTTGTGGTCTCTAAGGGATCTTATGATATTAAAGCAGAAAGAACAAATTATATTTCTCCTTCCAAATATATCCTTGGTAAATCTGACAGTCTTTATGACAACTTGTATTTTGGTGATAAAATAAAGATAAAAGAAGACAAAGAGGTTGTTAATTGTAATATTCCTATGGATCATTATCTCCTTAAAGTCAAAGGTAAAATCAGTTTTAATCTGAGTTCTGTCAGGCAATTTATCGCCTATCTATCTTTAGTTCTTATTCTGATTAGTGCTTTTTATGCTCTGTTTCTTTATAATCTACAGAAAGATCGAGTTTTTCTTTCTTTGAGTTTGCTTTTCTTTCTTCTTTTTATTGTTAATTTAAGGAATTTAATTAAAACAAAAAGATTTAAACTTTCCCTTGGTCTTATCTCTGATATCTCAGGGAAACCAATAGAAGGGGCGACAATAAAACTAATAGAAAAAAAGACTAAAAAATTAATTGAAACAAGAAAATCAAGTCCAGCAGGAGAATATACCTTTTTTGTTCAACCGGGAAAGTATATTTTAAAAACAGAAAAGGAAAACTATATCTTTTTAGATAAGGAAGTAAAAGTTATTGATCCCAATAATCCATATATAAAAGAAAATATCTATGGTGAATATCATGCTGGATATTTTCCACATTAAATTAATACTACTTTAATTTAACAGAAGTTTAAGTTTTTATATTGCAAAACTCCATAAGAAAAATTTTTGTTTTATTAGAAAACCCTTTCCTTGCTTTTTATGATAAAACGAGCTTACTTAAGAGATTTTAAATGAAAAAAATCATCATCTTAATAATTCTTGTTATTGCTCTGGCTGTTCTTGAGTTTTTGCCTTATTTTTCTATTGATGGTGAATTTTTAGTCTTTTTAAGAATAGCTGGCCTTATCTTAGTTTTGGGGATTTCCTTCTTGGTTTTTCTGGCTTTACGAAGAATGGAAAAGAAAAAGGATCTAGATTCTCA
This sequence comes from uncultured Candidatus Saccharibacteria bacterium, assembly GCA_964346865.1. Taxonomy (GTDB): domain Bacteria; phylum Patescibacteriota; class CPR2; order CAYFWR01; family CAYFWR01; genus CAYFWR01. The sequence continues at coordinate 7,062 of CAYFWR010000028.1, read as the reverse complement.
AATGTTTGAGAAGTTGGTTGCCGAAAGAGGTGAGGAACAAACTATTTTAGCTAGCATTGGAGAAGGTATTTATGGGGTAGATCGTGATCGAAAGATTGTTTTATTCAATCGAAAAGCAGAGGAGATGACAGGATATACTGCGGCAGATGTAATAGGGAAAGATTGTTCTTCTGTTATGAAAATTAAAAATAGAGAAGGAGTTAATATTTGTAAAGAAGATTGCCCGGTAATTAGGTCTTGGGAACAGGGAGAAACTATAGTAACAGATGACCTCATAATTACTAAGAAGGATAGGAATAGTCTTAAGGCTTTCACTACAGTCTCTCCAATCAAAGATTATAAAGGAATTATTAAGGGTGGAATTACTGTTTTTAGAGACCGAGGAGAAGAAGCTGAACTTGAGGATCAGAAGAGAGAGTTTATATCAATTGTAGCTCATGAACTTCGGACCCCGGTAGCTATCATTGAAAGTAATCTTTCAACGTTGGCTCAAGAAAACTTAGTTTTAAAAGATTTGAACCCTAAAACAGTTCAAATCCTAAACCAGATTTCCTTAGGGAGTAAAAGATTAGCCAGGTTAATTGGGGTCATTCTTTCTATTTTTGAGATTGAAAGAGGTAAGCTCACTTTGGATCTAAAGCCTGTGATTGTAGAGAACATAATTAAAGAAGTTGTTACTGAATTAAATCCAGCCCTTTCGGCTAAAAAACTTGCTTTTAAACTTGTTCTTGACTCAAAAACAAGAATAGTTACTGATAAAAATATGGTCAAAGAGGTTTTAATAAGTTTAGTTGATAATGCTATTAAATTTACTAAAAAAGGAGAAATAACAGTTGGGGTAACTGAAAGTGAAGAAATAGTCAAGATTTTTGTCAAAGACACTGGAATTGGAATTAAAAAAGAAGATTTCCCCAAGATTTTTAAAAAATTTTATCAAGTCGAGTCTTACTTAACTCGAGATATACAAGGGGCAGGAATCGGCCTATATTTCGCAAAAATTATTGTTGAAATGTTAGAAGGAAAAATTTGGGTTGAAAGTAAGGTTGGAAAAGGAAGTAAATTTAGTTTCAGTTTACCAAAAAAATTGTAATAAAATGAAATTTTTATAAAGATTAATACAAAGTTGACTTAACAAAATCAGGGTGGCCGCGGAGGAATTCCGAAGCGGGCATTTTTTGTTTCCCTTCAAGTTGAAGCTCTTTGATAATTAAAACTCCTTTTCCACATTGAACCACAAGTTTATTTTTTGGAGTTAAAAAGACGGTGCCTATTTTAGACTTCGGACTTCGCCTGCCCCGAGCGAAGTCGAGGGGGACTTCGGACTTCGGACTTGGAAAATTTACTTTTAAGATTTTTAACATTTTCTTTACCCTTTGTTTCTTGTCCTTAGCTCTCTGCCAATATGTATAACTACTGGGCCAAGAGGAGTAAGCTCGAATTTGACGTTCGATTTCAAGAGCTGACTTTCCCCAATCAATTTTCCCATCTTCTTTTTTGATTATCTTGGTGTAAGTAGCTTCCTTTTCATTTTGAGGGATAGATTTAATTTCTCCTTTTATCCACTTGGGTAGAATTTCAATCAGAAGTTCGGCCCCAAGTTTAGATAATTTTTTACTTAAAGATTCAGTTGTCTCATCTTTTTTTATAGTTAAAGTTTTTTGTCCTAAAATTGGCCCGGTATCCATTTTTTCTTCCATTAACATTAGAGTTACACCTGTTTTTCTATCTCCATTTAAAATTGTGGCGGGAATAGGAGATGGCCCACGATACTTTGGTAAAAGAGAAGCATGAATATTAAGACAACTGCGTTTAGGAATATCTAAGATTTCTTTAGGTAAAATTTGACCATAGGCAGCAACGATGATTAGCTCTGGACTTAGAGTTTTGAGCTTTGAGCTAATATCACTGATTTTTTCTGGCGCAAAAACGGGGATTTTATATCTACAAGCTAAGATTTTGACTGGCGAAGGAGTTAAAATTTGTTTCCTCCCGACTTTTTTATCCGACTGAGTCACAACTAATATCGGCGACAAGACATTACTATTAATTGACTCCAAAATAGGAACTGCGAATTCTGGCGTTCCCATAAAAATGATTTTGAGCTTTGAGTAATCATTAATTTTTTTTCTCATAAAGATTTTTTAGTTTTAAATTTTGATTACTGAGTCTTTATCAGAGCCAGAAACCATTCCTTCTCTAACTAATTTCCCCTCTTTGGTTAAACGATATATTTTAGAAAGATCATCAACTCTCTCGGTAAAAATAATCCCATTTAAGTGATCAATTTCGTGTTGCAAAATTCGACTTATCATTCCTTCGGCAGAAATTTCTACCTTTTCTCCTCTTAAATTTAATCCTTTTACTTTAGCTTTTGCGGCGCGGCTAACAGCTCCATAAATTTTAGGAATTGAAAGACATCCTTCCATATCAACAACTTGTTTTTTAGACAATTTTAAAATATCAGGATTTACTAAGGTAGAAAGCTTGCCGTCTTGGTTTCGAAAAACAAAAAGTCTTTTTAGTTCCCCGACTTGACAAGCGGAAAGAGCGGCTCCCTTTTCGTGTTTATCACCAAAATTTCGGATTGTCTCTTTTAAATCCTTTGCCAATTTTTTTATCTCGGAATTAATTTTTCCGACTTTTTTTGATTTTTTCTTTAGAATAGGATTGGGGACGGTTAAAATTTTTAAAACCGGCATTTTTTACCTCAAATTGTAGTTAAAGGATCGACATCACAAGACCAATTTTTATCTAAATCCCTCAATATTTCTATTAACTTAGTTATATCATCTATCTTAATAATAATCTGGTACCTAAATTTACCACGGATCTTAGGGATAAAGCAAGGGGCGGGACCCAAAATTATTAGCTTTGAGCTTTGATCCGCCTGCCGTCTGCCTGCCGGCGAGGCAGAGCGAGGCAGGGCTTTGAGCTTTGAGCTTACCTTTTCGGGTTCTTCTTGGCACTTTTTTAAATCGGTATTGATATAAGTTAATTTTACCAAATTACTAAAAGGAGGATAAGATAGACTTTTACGAAAACCAATTTCTTCACTATAAAAACTTTCAAAGTCATGATTTTTAGCACATTTTATAGCAAAGCTCTCGGGATTATAGGTTTGGATAATGACTTCGCCTCCATTTTGTCCCCGATTAGTTCGGCCGGCAACCTGAGTTAAAAGTTGAAAAGTTCTTTCTGCGGCTCGAAAATCTGGGAAATAAAGCGAAGTATCAGCCGAAACTACTCCTACCAGATCAATATTAGGGAGATCCCAACCTTTAGCAATCATTTGGGTTCCTACCAGAATATTATACTTTTTGTTTAAAAAATTATTATAAATTTCAAGATGAGAACCCCGTTTTTTAGTAGTATCTTTGTCCATTCTTATAATTTTTGCTTTTGGTAATAACTTTTTTATTTCTTGCTCCACTTTTTGAGTTCCTAAACCGAAAAATTTGACATTAGGTCCTTGACAGTTAGGACAAAGAGTTGGTGGTTTATCTTTTTTGTTGCAGTGATGGCAAAGTAAGCAGTCAGAATCAGTATGATAAGTATAGGGAACTTCGCAATTAGGACACAAAAGAACATAGCCACAATCTCGACATAATATAAAAGTAGCAGTGCCGCGGCGATTTAAAAATAAAATTGCCTGACGTCCTTTTTTTAGAGTTTCTTTTAAAGATTCAGCCAAATCCTCACTAAAAATACTTCGATTGCCTTTTTTAAATTCCTGTTTTAGATCGACTATTTTTACTTTTGGAAGTTCACCGCCACCAACTCTTTCTGTTAGCCTAAAAAGATGATTTTCTTTTTTAGCTTTAAAGTAAGATTCAATACTTGGGGTCGCACTTCCTAAAATTAAAATAGAATTAGAATTTTTGACAATCTTTTGAGCCACTTTTATGGCATGATAGCGAGGAGTTTGATCTTGTTTGTAGCTGGTTTCGTGTTCTTCATCAATAATAATTACCCCTAAATTTTTTAAGGGGGCAAACAAAGCAGAGCGAGAACCAACAACAATTAAAAATTCTCCATTTCGAATTTTTTGCCAGGTATTAGCCCTTTCAGTTTCTTTTAAGTAACTGTGAAGAAGAGCCACCTTACCTGAGAATCTTTCCTCAAATCGGTTAACAGTTTGGGGAGTTAAAGCTACTTCTGGAACCAAAACAATCGCGCCTTTACCTTTTTTTAAGATTTCTTCAATGATTTTTAAGTAAATTTCAGTTTTGCCAGAACCGGTGATACCATGAATTAAGTAGCTCTGGGCTATGAGCTCTGAACTTTGGCATTTTTTAATTTCGTTGATAATCCTTTTTTGCTCGTTAGTTAAATTTATCTTCTTTTTATCCCTAGGCTTCAAGCTCTGAGCCCCAAGCTCATTTTTGACCTTTCTTCTCTTTTTTCCAATCCCCCGAGGTAACATATTTTGGACCACTGAGAATAAAGAAGCACAATAGTAGTTGGCCATCCATTTGGCAGTTGGGATAAGATGAGGGATTAAAACAGGATTTTGATCAACAATCTCAATAATATCTTTTGTGTGAAATTTCGGCTTTTTTTCACCTAAATCTAAGATCACCCCTAAAATCTTTCGAGAAAGAAGCGGCACTCTAACTAGCTGACCAACCTTTACATTTTTCTCAAATTCTCGCGGGACTTTATAAAAAAAAGTCTGAGTACTTTTTTGAGTATAGGTAAAAGGGACGACTTCAACATACTTCATGGCTCCATTTTATCATTTTTCTTTGTGTCTTTCGACTTGGAATTGGTAGAGGATTGGAGTATCAACTTTTGGATTAATTCCGCCTTTAGTACAACAGATTAAAAACTGTTTTTCAACAGTATCAACGCCGTCGAGATCTGGTAAAAGTAGGCCTAGACGTCCGTCTAGACTTCGGACAATTAAACCATCTTTTTTGGGGTTGTGATTTTTTAAATTTGACAATTGTTTTGGTTGAGAAATGAGGTCGATTGAACAAACTATTTGCTCAATATCACTTTCTTTTATCGGAGAAAATCGAGGGTCTTTTGTAGCCGCCGAAATGGCATTTTGGATGATTTCTTGGGCAATATTTTTTTGGGTGGGGAGAAAAGTCCCAATGCATCCCCGGAGTTCTTTTTCAGACTTTTTCTTTTTATTTTTCTGTGCTTTTTTTTGTTTTTTGTAAATCGAAACAAAAACCCCAGATTTTTGTGTTAACATCTTTTTTGGTAGACTAGCTGGAGGTTTGGTTATTTTACCTTCAGTTATATAGGTCTTGATAGTTTGTTTGGCTAATCTAGTATATGGGTTCATATTTACAATTAGTTATAATCCGCCATCTCTATTATATTATTTTTAAAAGTTACTTCAAAATTGTATAATATTGGCATGAAAATAGGTGTTTATGGTTCTTCTGGAGGAGACTTAACACAAAATAAGATAAAAAAGAAAGCTAGAGAAATTGGGAGAGAAATAGCTCGCAAAGGTCACATTTTAATAACTGGAGCTTGCCCGGGCTTACCTTATGACGCTGTTTTAGGCGCTGCTGAATTAGACGGTAAAGTTATTGGTTTTTCTCCGGCTACTGACCTAAAAACTCATATCAAGCGAGATAAATTTCCAACAAAGGGATTTACCGAAATTATTTTTATCCCCAAAAGTTATAAATACGCGAATAACTCCTCAGTTTGCAGAAAATTTCGAAATGTTTCCTCTGTGGCAGAGATTGATGCCGTGGTTATTATTGGTGGCCGAACTGGTACCATGAATGAGTTTACTATTGCTTATGATTTCGGGAAAAATATTGGGGTTTTAGAAAGGAGTGGTGGAATTACTGACAGAACAATTAAAACTCTTTTAAAAGATATAGATAAAAAAGGAGCTAAAATAATTTTTGATCCTAATCCAGTTTCGTTGATAGACAAACTAATAAAGCTTCAAAAATAAAAGCGCCAAAGCACTTAGTTAATCCTTGGCGCAAATAGAATTCTTACTTACCCGTCGTTTCCTTCATCGTCTTGTTTGTTGCGGCTTGTGTTTTTGCAGTCATGAAGTTCTCCTGGGCTATAATAAACTCCGCAACTGGACATCTTTTGATTTTCTCCTCTAATTCATTAAGTGCAACTTGATTTTCAGCGGATGGATCCATATATTTCACCTCTCTTGTCTTTATCTCTAAAAGCGATCCTTATTTTCCTCATTTTGGGTTGTTTTTGTAAGGCCTGTAAAGGTCGCGAAACAGCCCCCCAAAACTACAGAAATTTCGGTAATAGCAATTATCGGGAGCACTATCACTAATAATATGACACCAAAATCTTGTTGCCAGCCTGGCATGTCTACCTCCTTTACTAGTAATCTCAGATTGTAAGTATTTTTATATTGTTTTCAAATTTCGGGAATTTCTTTTTTGTATTGAAAACCACAGGTTAATCTAAAGGTATCAAACTACTTTTGGTTTGTCAATTTGGGATTCTTGACGGCAATATTTTTTGGCTTTACAATAAAAATAAGCATAAAAATTTAATCTCTCGACATCACTCGAGACTAAGCCCTTGATTAAACTCGGGGCAGGGAGGGAAAATGGAAAAATCAAACCTAGGCTTTTCAAAACCATTTATCATTATTGTCGTCGCTTTAATTGCGGCTGGGTTAGCTGGTGCTGGGGTTTGGTACTGGCAGCAGCAACAAATCAAAAAATTAGGGGAATTTTACAAAAAACCGTCACCAATAAAAAAGGTAACATCATCTCCAACTTTGAGTCCAACACCGTCACCAACAGCCACTACTACTCCAGACGAAACAGCGGGTTGGCTAACTTACACTAATACTGAAGTTGGCTACACTTTAAAATATCCGTCCGGCTGGACTATTAAAGAAACCTCAACTTACAGCGAACTTATTGGAAAGAATGTAAAATATATTACTATTACCACTCCAGATGGTAAATATTTTCTTTATCTCGGTATAAAAGGGCTTAGTGGTGATTACGAGATTTCGGATAGGACCGGGATTGGAGCTGGTGATTGGGTAGCAGACGGTAGTATTACTATTTTAGAAACTTCAATTACAAAAACTAATTT
>CAYFWR010000027.1:4103-9478 GCA_964346865.1 uncultured Candidatus Saccharibacteria bacterium | reverse complement strand
CGACCATCTTACTAGCATTTTTTATGAGGTTTTATGTCTAAGCTTACGATCTACACAGATGGAGGAGCAAGAGGGAATCCTGGGCCAGCCGGTATCGGTTTTATTATCTATGATGAGGATGGAAAGATTCTTAAAAAACACAAGGAGTTTATTGGTAAAGCTACTAATAATCAGGCTGAGTATTTATCTTTGGTAAAGGCCCTGGAATTAGCTCAGACTTTCAGTAAAGAGAAGATAGAGTGTTTTTTAGATTCAGAATTAGTGGTTAATCAGCTAAAAGGTCAATTTAAGGTTAAGAATTCCGAGATCCGAGACCTCATTTTTAAAGTTCGAATATTGGAACCCAAATATAAAAGCGTCGATTATCAAGTTATTCCTCGAGAAAAGAATAAAGAGGCTGACGAATTAGTTAATAAAGCAATTGATGAAGCTTTAAGGTAACTATTATTAACTAATGTAGGGTTGACAAAAAGGTATTTTAGGAATATAATTAGTCTGTTCTCTAAGATAGGACTTAAGCAACTTGAGATGATCGCTCCGACATTATGTCGGGGAGGAAAGTCGGAGCACCACAGAGTAAGATGGTCGCTAACAGCGACCGAGAATAGTTTTTAAGGTTGTCGCGAGACTCTTAAAAATTAGGCTTAGGGAAAGTGGCACAGAGACTATACTAGTCCCGATCAAAATCGGGACCAAAGGTGAAAAGTGTTTCGTAAAACGGAACTTTCTAGTAAGGCAACTTATTAGAATGCCAAACCCCATCTGGTGTAAGGTCGGTGGACCAAAGACATCGAAACGCTTGCTCGGCGGATATCTTTTGGTCCGGCTGCTTGAGTCCGACGGTAACGTCGGACCTAGATAGATGATCATCAAGTCCGCCGGAGGCGGACTACAGAACTCCGCTTATCAAGTTGCTTAAGTCCTATCTTAGAGAAAAATAAAGGGCGCAGACACCCTTTATTTAATTATCTTGACTCAGGCTCGATTAACTGTTATTCTAAAGAAGTAAAACTACTTGGTTAAAATTACAATTAACTTACTTAGACATTTGTTTAAGTGTTAAAAACCTCGTTAAATAATGAGGGAAAGGAGGAAAGATGCCTGAAGAAGAACCAATTACTGATCCCGAGAAAAAAGAAGAAGGGGCTGAAGGTACAGACGTAAGTGAGGGTGAAGGAGGGATGTCAATGCCCTCAGTAGGTGGCGAAGAAGGAGGTGCTGTTCCTGGAGGAACTCCTGAAGAGGAAGAACCTGAACCCCAAGAGTAAAATAAGAAAGACTAAATCATTTCCAAACTAAGAAAAAGAGGTCCAAGACCTCTTTTTCTTCATAAAATAAAAAATATTTACCCTATAAATTCCAAATAATTTTAGTCTTTTCTTCCAGAGATGGATCAGTCTTTAACTAGAGATTAGAGATAAATATATTTTAAATGAATAAAATACTCTCCTTAGGATGATAAAGAATATATAAAATTTAGTGACAACCAGGGCATTGAGAACAGCTATTACAGTCTGTTTCAATTTCTTTATTGGCTGTTAGTTGATTGTTTTTGTCGCCACATCCTGGACAAACAACTAAGACTGACTTATCATCAGTTATTTTTCTAAAGCGAGCACCACAGTTTTGACATTTATATTCACAAATAAACATAATAATCGCAGTTTTTATCCTAGGTAGATTCTCTTTTTCTTATTTTTTTGTTTTCTCAACAATTTTTTTAAAAGTCTCGGGTTCGGAAACTGCCAAGTTAGCTAAGATCTTTCGATCAAGCTCAATTTTAGCTTTCTTTAAACCATCTATAAATTGGCTATAAGAAAGATTATAAGGGGATAACGCGGCATTAATTCGAATGATCCAAAGGGACCGAAAATCTCTTTTTCTGGTTCTTCGATCTCGATAGGCATAAGTATAAGATTTTAAAAGCGCTTCCTTGGCTTTTTTAATACTGTGATGCCTTAACCCCTGCATTCCTTTGGTAGCTTTTAGAATCTTTTTATGCTTTTTTTTTGTTGTTTTTCCTCTTTTTACTCTCATGGATATACCTAAATTCCTAAGATTTTTTTGACATTTTTCTTATCACCTGGAGCAATATCTAATTCTTTGGCGTAGGTTCTTTTGCGGGATTTAGATTTTTTTTCCAAAAGATGACTCCCGGCTGATTTTCTTCGCAAAATCTTTCCACTGCCAGTTATTTTAAATCTTTTTTTAGCTGCGCCTTTAATTTTCATTTTAGACATGTTTGCAAATTAGTCTACTAATTAAATCACTAATTTTAATTTATGACTCTCAAAGAATAGCGTAGTTTTTTATTTTTTTCAAGACTTTTTAAATCACAAACAAAATTACAAATTAGTCTACTAATTAAATCACTAACTTAAACCTTGTTTACCCAAGGAATATTAAGATATGTTATTAGTTAGATTATTCTTCTTTAATCGACGAAAGTTTTTTCTTTGGGGTAAAAATCATTATTAAATCGCGGCGTAATAATTTTGGCTCTTGTTCTATTTGAGCTATATCACTTAAGGAATCTTTGAATTTATTTAAGACCTGATGAGCTAGATCTTTGTGAGTAATTTCCCTACCTCTAAAAATGAGGGTAACTTTGACTTTATTTCCCTTTTCTAAAAATTTCTCTGCTTGGCGGATTTTGGTACCTAGGTCATGTTCGCCGATTTTAAGCCCCAAACGAATTCCTTTAATTTCAGAAGCCTTTTGTTTCTTTTTCTGTTTTTGTTTCTGTTTCGCCATTTCGTATTTGTACTTCCCCCAATCTAATAACTTACAAACTGGAGGTTTGGCATTAGGTGAGATTTCTGCCAAAGTAAGACCTTTTTTATAAGCCATACTTAGAGCTTCACTTGTTTCAATAATTCCAATTTGAGCTCCGTTTTCATCAATTAGCCGAACTTTAGGAGTAGTGATTTGTCTATTGAGACGAATTCTTTTTATAGATTTTCCCTTTCTTTTTAATTAGTTGGATTAATACATATAATTTATACAAGAAAAAATTTACTTAAAAACAATTATTATTTCTGTGCTTCTTCTTTAATAGTTACTTCTTCTTTGATTTGAGCTTTTTTTATAGCCTTCTTTTCTTCTTCTGAAAGATTATATTTTGATTCACCTTTTTTAATGGGTTTAGCATAGACTCGAGTTCCTTCTCGGGCATGGATGCTGCTAATTACAATACCGTTATCATCAGCATCTAAAAGAGCAATAGCAAAGCTTTGGTCGCCACCAGTATCAGAAAAAGGATTGAATCGGACGACCCCTACTTTATGAACACTTTTTTTACCTAATTTGAGAGCCTCTTTTAGATTCGAGTCTAATTTTTTTAATTCTTCCTGAACATTCTTAATATCATTTCCATATTTAGTTAAAATCCCCTCCAAATCCTTTATATCTCGACCAAAAATCTGTTTTCGTCTTTTGTTTGAAAGAATAATTTGGACTTGAAGGAGAATAAAAGCTATAAAAATTAAAAAGACTAAAATAGAGCTTGTTTGGGAAAATAATTCCATAATTTATAGCTTAATTGTAATATAAACTAAGACTGGATTGCAAGAGGGAAGATAAATAGTTATAATATTGAGAGTCACGGATTAAACACAAATTTAGATTAAGGCTGTGTTATAAATTAGCAACTATGAGCAAAAAAAAGAAAAAAAAGAAAAAAAAGAAGTTTAAAAAACATCATTTTGTTCATCAAGTTCGTCTTACTGGCTCAGAACAGATTTCTCGAACCCAAGAACCAAAAAGTTCAGAGATTCTTGGTTTCAAAGAAGTAAAAAAAGAACCTCAACCTTCTTCTAATACAAGGACAGTTTGGAGGTCACCAACTTACATTAAAGCCGATCTAAAAAGAATTGCTATTCTTTCAATTGTTTTGGTAATTTTACTAGTTATTCTTTTTTATCTTTCTAATTCCTCTAGTCTTTTTAAGCCAATTTTGGATTGGATAAAAGTATAGAAAGTATAGAAAGATATTTTTGAAATTTATTGGGATTAATTGAGATCTATTAGTTTCGATGATATTAATTTCTACTAGTTTCAACAAATTTCTATCAATCTCTTTTTATTCATATCTTAAAGCTTCTATTGGGTTCAGTTTGGCTGCCCGCCTTGCAGGCCAGATTCCGGCAACTGTACTAACTATAAAAGAAAAAACTACTACAATACCAGCAAAGGTTAGGGGGGTATAAAAAATTTTATTGGCTTCACCACCAATTTGAGTTGCCATGAAATTAATAAGAATATTAAGCCCTATCCCAACACCATAACCAGAAGCAACGCCTAAAAATCCACCAATTAGCCCAATAATTGAGGCTTCAGCGGTAAAGATTCTAGAAACATCTTTGTCTCTGGCTCCAACTGCTTTCATAATGCCAATTTCATGAGTTCTTTCTAAAAGAGAGATTGTCATTGTGTTAAAGATACCAATAGCGGCAACAAAAAGAGCAATCAAACCAAAGCAAAACAGGATAGTTTGGACAATTCGAAAGACTTGGTCAATTTGGTCAACAGTATCTTTTACTGCTGTTGTTGGAAAACCCATACCTTCAATCGCTTTTCTAACCTCGGGGAGAATCTTTCTTTCAGTCACTTTTACCCGATAGCGATTATAGGTTGGAATTTCCAATTTTTCTAAATTGGCCTTAGGAGTATAAGCAAATTTTACTTTATCTTCAGCAATAATTCCGATAACCTTTAGTTTTTGATTGACATCTGGATTAGTAGTTTCTTTAACATTTCCAGATTCGTCAAGAAGAATAATTTTAAAGTCAATCTCTTCTTCTAGTAAATCCTCGATATTGTCAACATTCAAAGTTCTTAGAGCGGCAGCAGTAATAAGAATTTCTTTAGCACTTTCTCCTGAAAATTTTGATTTACCCTGATTGATTTTTAAGTCTTCAAGATTTAGATATTCAGGATTAACGCCATATAAAACCCCACTGTCAGTGGTTGCTTCGTTATAATTAATTTGTAAAGGCGAACTTAGGATAGCAGAAACAAGAGTTACGTTAGAAAGTTTTTTAATTTTTTCAAGATTATTGTCGTCTAAGGCAGTAGTTGTGGTTTTACCGGGGTTGACAGTAACAACAGTTAAAGCATCCAAATTAGTAACTTTGCTTATTGCCAACCGCTGCAGGCCAAAACCCAATGAGACTAAAAAGGTAATGGCGCCAATGCCAATCACAACACCAGAAATAGTAAGGAAGCTTCGAAGTCGATTTCGACGTAAGTTTCCTAAAGCAGTTCTGATAATGTCGATGATGTTCATATGTTTAAATTCTAAATCCTAATATCTAAACTCTAATCCTTCGATTACACTCAGGATTACCCTGAGTAAAGTCGAATGGGTAAATAAA
>CAYFWR010000027.1:0-4003 GCA_964346865.1 uncultured Candidatus Saccharibacteria bacterium | reverse complement strand
TTTAGAATTTAGGATTTTGTGCTTAAAATTTTCATCATAACTTTATTTTTCTTAATCCTTCTCCTTCTTTAAATTTTGGTTTTTCTTCTTCCTCTTCTTCAGATTTTTGAGACTCTTCTTCGGAAATTTCGGTCTTTTCTTCTTGAGGTTCTTTTTTCTCCTCGATTTCTTGGGGCTCTTTCTCCTTAATTTCGGCCTTCTTCTTTCCTTTCTTTTCTTTAGGCTCCTCAGCTTTTTTTGGAATTTCCTCTTTTGGTTCGGAAGGCTTTGTTTCGGCAGTTGGTTTGAAATCAGAAAATCCTTTTCCTTCTTCTTCCTTTAATTTCCCGACTGATTCCTCAGTGGCCATTGAAGTAGCTTTGCTTTTAGTATTAACCTTAATTTTTATAACCTGTCCATCCTGAAGGTAAATTACTCGATCAGCATATTGAAGATAGTCAGGATTATGGGTTATAAGAATGACTGTTCTTTTTGACCTTCGGTTTAAAGAAATCAAAAGTCGCATAATGTCGTTAGCCGACTTTGAATCCAAATTTCCAGTTGGTTCGTCAGTTAAAACAATCCAAGGATTGGCAACCAGAGCTCTAGCAATAGCGATTCTTTGTTGTTGTCCACCCGAAAGTTCACTAGGGGTATGAGTTTTATACTCTGTCATTCCTACCGCTTCCAAAAGATTAAGAGCTCGGTTTGTCCTTCGGCCTTTCCCAATACCGCCAAAAGCCAAAGGTAAAGCAATATTTTCAACCACATTCATGGTGTTAATAAGATTAAAAGCTTGAAAAACTATTCCAATTTTAGTGCGGCGATGTTTCGCTAAACCATTTTTGTCAAGATCAGCTAGATTTTCACCTCTAATAAAAATATCGCCAGAGCTCGGAGGTTGAAGGCCAGCAACAATGCTCATTAAAGTTGATTTTCCACATCCAGAGGGGCCAAAGAATATAATCAGTTCTCCAGAATAAATCTCGATATTAACATTGTTTAAGGCTTTAACCTCTTGATTGCCAATGATAAAAGTCTTGGTTAAATTAACCGTTTTAATAACCGGAATTTTAGCCACTGTATTATTTAGTTAATATTAAATTAGGCCTCCAAAAGCATTATAACAAAAACGCTTGTGGTAGGCAAGAAAGGATATGAGTTATGGATATAGAGTTATTTGTTGTCAGTTATCAGTTTTAATCCGGTGCCACTTCTTGCCAACTTAGAATATTAACCGAGGCCGGCGGTCCCTCTATATATTCAGCTTTAATTTGAATTGCTCTTGTGACTCCACCGGAAGTCGAAATGATTTTAAAAGTCTTTTTTGGATTCGCAGGAGTGCCACTGCTTTCTTCGAGACGAAGAGAATGTTGATTTGAAGCATTATCTCCAAGAGTACTGGGTACAATATTTTCGGGAGAACCTACGGTCGAGTTGTAATAAAAAATATCCAGATCATCTGTGCTATTCACCTTTCCTTGCCAAACCAGATGGAGCTTATCATTTATATCAATTTCTAAAGAATTTGGGACTTGAGCTTCATACAGTCCTGAACTTAATTGGCTAAATCCGGCAGTCCCGTCTAATCTAACCCAGATCGAGTTATCCCATTTTGAATAATATACCTGCCAATTTGGCCCTGTCCTCCAAACTAAATGAGGATTATTGTCGGTATTACTAATACCAAGATTTAGATAACACTCGGATTCAACCGGCTGAGGGGCGACTAAGCAATAAACACCAGGATTATTGTCGGCACAAGTCCAGACGCCACTTAGATTTTGTTTAATAAAGTTGATGTTACTGCCGGATGTTTCCCAAAAAACTTGGATTAAGTTATTGGCATCGAAATCAACATCAAGATAAGAAGGGCTGTCGTATATATAGCCAAGCATGTCATAACCAAGAGTGGTTCGATCAGCCCTTGTCCAACCAATCCCTGGCGTCCATCTGGTGTAACGTAAATTTCCCACATCACTCCAGAATACATGAGGATTTTGAGGAGTCACTTGGTCAAGTACAAGCTGATAGATTAATGACCCGTCTTTGCTGCTTGAACTTAAATTATCATATCCGGCTGTCCCATCAGCTTTTTTCCAACCGCCACTCACTTTCTTTGTATACCAAACATCAGGGGGGTTCCCCGAACCGGACATTCCTTGGCTCCAGGCAACATGTGGGACACCAGAAGAATCAACCTTAATTTTAGGGTTCGATGAATCGCGAGACGTGCCACCTAATATATTTTCTTTTTGCCAGTTATTACTAGCGTCTAAAGTAGCGTAATAGACATCTCGATTACCTGAACCAACATATTCTTCCCAGACGACGTGAGGAATTACCCTTCCTGTAGATGTCTCGTAGTAAAGATCAAACTGGGGAAGTTGAGAAACTCCAATAGGAGCAGCGCCTGATGGGGTGTTAGAGACATTATCACTGGGAGTTGTTCCATTAACCCCAGTCCACGCTCCAGCTCCACTATTGGCATTCGGATCCCATTTAGTATACCAAATTTCTCGATTTCCGCTTGAACTGTCTTCCCAAATTATGTGAGGATTGTTATTTTGATCAAGATGGAGCTTGGCACTTCTAACCTCAGATCCTGAGTGGCCAATAATATCATAATTACCATCTTCTTTTGCATTTTTCCAGACACTGCTAACTCTCTTTCTATAAATGATTTGGTAAATGCCCCCTATTTGTTCATGCCAGATTACATGAGGAACCGTCGTTGTTCCTCCAGGTGCACCCGGATCGTAGCTCTCTAAAGTCACTGTACATTCTCCTGGACTTCCTATCAAACAGTCTCCTCCTGTATACCCCTCGTAGTTGTTTTTAAAGTTGAGTAATGCTACTTCTACTCCTCCTTGAGCGGCTTGAAAGGCTTTCATTGATTCCTCGTAAGTAGTGGTCTGCTTTGACTCCTTTAAGTTAATCGTGGCAGCCGTAAAAACTGTAAGCAGCATAAAAGTGACAATTATCATTGTCGAAAGCAGAGCCAGGCCGGATTGTTGGTTATAATCTTTAATCTTCATTTTCCTAAAATGATTATATCAAAAGAGCTTATGTTGACAAAAGTCATTTCTCTTTCCTTAGTCTATTAAATTCCTCAATAGAAAGCTCAGCATCAGTTAATATTTTTCTTAAAAGTCCGCGGGTAATATCTTCCCTGGGATGTATGGGAACTGTAGTCCATATTCCATCTTTCCGCCTATAAATAGCATGACTTCCTTTTTGTCTGATATAAATAAATCCCACTTTTCGTAGGATTTTGGTTAATTCCTTGGCGGTTACAACTGGAAGTTTGCTCATTTATACCTTAGCTAAATTACTTTCGGAAATAAACTCAATCTCAATATTCCGTGCTTCAATATGAAGATCGATCGCTTCTTTTATATTCTTTAAAGCCTTCTCTTTAGTATTACCCTGAGTATAACAACCCTGTAAAATAGGGCAACTTGCAACATATTTTCCATCTTCGTCTTTTTCGATTAGTATAGGAAATTGAAATTTTTTCATAATCTTTTTACCCATTATACTTCCATTTTAGTCCGAGAAAACAAAAAGTCAAGTTTCAGAATTCTCGAGATTTCTTCTTTTCTTTGGAGTAGCGGACTTTAGTCCGTCAATATGATTCGCGACTATCATCATTGTCGAAAGAAGGGCCAGGCCGGATTGTTGGTTAGATTTTGATTTCATATTTGCTGAAAGATTACTATTGATTGAATTGGATTTAAATAGTGGGCTGTAGAATTTAATTCTCGTACTTTAAGGTAAATTAACAATATTTTTATTGTCTAGTCAGCTATTTTATTCCTGTCAAACGCCCATCAGCATTCCCAGGAGTAGCTCCTTTAACTACATAAACAGGAGTAATTCTCTCATTTCCACTAGTACCATCACCTACTTGGCCATCATTATTATTCCCCCAACCCGCCACCTCGTCTGTATCAAGAGTGGCAAGAGAGTGAGGTCCTCCAGCCGCAATAGCAACAACTCCCGTCAAACGCCCATCAGCATT
>CAYFWR010000026.1:0-9544 GCA_964346865.1 uncultured Candidatus Saccharibacteria bacterium | reverse complement strand
GTTTTTTCATCTCAGGAAGAAGAGAAATTAGGGAGTCAGGAAGAACAGGATTAATTGAAAAATAAACAAAAAAACCAATTGCAAACAAAACTGCAACAATTAAACTAACAACAGTAATTCTTTTTATTAGTTTTTTATTTTTGGCAATTCGATCTTTTGACTTTTTTGATATCGACTTAAGAATTTTTTTCATAAAACTTGCCTTTTACGACTCCTTAATTATAACGTATTTTGCTTTTTCCCCAAATAAAAGACAATCCCTTTATAAAGGGATTGTCTTTTTATAGTTGGTTTGTGTTTTTTTTACACTGCAATATCGCGTTTTTCAAACCAAATTACCGCCAAAATTGTAGTTGTTACAAAAGTTCCCAAAAATACATAATAGGCAAGATTATCAATTTTATTGTGAACCAAGGCATTAGTGGGGTTGAAGTAATAAAAGAAGGAGCCATATCTGAGATCTTCCAAATTTTCTTTTAAGGCAGAAATGATATTTACCACATACATTAGAATTAAAATTCCAGCAGTAATAAAGTAAACTTTACCCTTTTCTGAAAATATAACTGAAAAAAGCATTGAAATCCCGAAAATCGCTAATCCAAATATAAATCCTAAAATTCCAAGTTTAATAAAGTTTTCTGTCTTAACGGAAATGTCATAAATTGAGGCCATTGGGAACACGGAAGCAATTGAAGCCAGGACAAAAACTAAAAGTGTAAAAATACTAGCCAAATATTTAGAAAAAAATATTTTTATTCTTGAAATGGGCTGCGATAAAATAATTTCTATTGTGCCTTTATCAATTTCCCCAGCAATGGCACCTCCAGCAAAAGACATCATTAAAATAATCATTACAATGGGCCAAATAAAACTAAAGTGTTCTGTTGCAATATAACCTTCAAAAGTTCTAAAAGCTTCAGTTTCAAATCCAAAAGCTTTTAAAAACCCTTCGGGCAAGGTTTTTACATAAGCATCAATTAGCTCAAAAGATTCTTGTAAGGAGGGAAAAAGTGCTACATACATCCATAAAAACCCTACCATTGCTAAACAATAAACAAGCAAGGAAATCTTTCTATCTTTAATTATCCGCCAAAAAATGTTAAGCATAATTCACCTTTCAATTTCTAATATCTAATTTCTAAATCCTAAACAAATTCTAAATTATAAAATTTTAAATTAAATATTTTTGGAATTCTGGATTTTGGTCATTGGGGTTTGTTTAGAAATTAGGATTTCGGATTTAGGATTTGGGATTTTATTTTATTCCCCCTTGATATAACTCAAAAAATATATTTCTACTTTTATCCTCAAGAAATGCAAATTTTTTAACCGTAATACCATTGGTTATTGGTGTGACAACTTTAAATCCATTTTCTTCAAATTTTTCAATGTCTTTTTCTATATTATCTGACTCAAAAGCAATATGTCTTTTTAATGTTTTATTCTTGAGATCATTTTTGTTCTCGATCTCAAAAATCTCTAAAAAGCCTCCGGAATTTTAAGATAAGCAAACTTGATTTTAGAAACTTCTTTTTCATATATCTTTACTAATTCAAACCCCAGCGACTTATAAAATTCAATACTCTTGTCTAAGTTATCAACTGTAAATCCTATATGATGAATTCCTAAAATCATTTCTTCCTCTCGCTTATTTTAGTTATATCATATTTTGGATCAAAAGCTGGAGAATTAATTACTAAAGTTTCAAAAGTTCCTTCAAATTGATATTCTGTATCTTTAGGAATATAAACTACCTCGCCTTTCTCTATTCTTTGTTTATTGATAATCAGAGTCCCGCTTAAAATATAATAAATTCTATCGCTTTTTGTATTTTTGGTAATCTCATAATGATTATTGGCTCTGCCTAGAACCACACTAACATCGGGACTATCAATTTTTGTAATTAAATCATAAATTGCGTAACTTTGATCTTTATCAATAAATCTATTAAATTTCTCTTTAAAGAATTTTATCATATCTATTCGTGTTAAGTAGTGTAAATTATTCGTGGCATATTAGTGTTGATAAAACTCCAAAAACACATCCTCAAGTGTTGCGTGGGAGATTTCTAAATCATGTAGTTTGTATTTTGCCAGTTTTTTGACAACTGGATCAATGTCGCCGCGAACAGTTAAAATTAATCCGTCGGCAATTTCTTCAATATTTTCAACACCGTTAAATTTGAAATCTGATTTTTTATATTTATCTTTAAATTGAACTTCAATCCTTCTCAATCGCTTTTCTCCTAATTGTTCAATAGTTTCAATCCCCACTATTTTTCCTTCTTTAATAATCCCGGCTCGGTCACAAACCCGTTCTACTTCTGGCAAATTATGAGAAGACATAAAAACAGTGGTACCTTGTTTTCTAAAATCTTCTAAAATTTCATAGATAGTATTTTGTAAAAGCGGATCAAGGCCTAAAGTCGGTTCATCTAAAATTAAAACTTCCGGCTGGTGCATTAAAGCTAAAATTAAACCAAGTTTTTGTTTATTCCCAGAGGATAAATATTTAGCTTTCATTTTGGGGTTAAAATCTAATTTTTTTATAAGTTCTTTTTTTATCTTGGATTTTCCTCGAGCATTCTCAATAAACTCAATATGTTCTTTTCCACTCCATTTATCATAAAGTCTTATTTCGCCAGAAAGATAGCCAACATATTTTTTAATCTCTACGGAATCTTTCTGGCAATCAAGACCTTTTATGAAAGCCTGACCAGAAGTCGGACGGATAAAATCCAAAAACAAGCGTATAGTAGTGGTTTTACCAGCCCCATTAGGCCCTAAAAACCCAAAAATCTCACCCTTTTTAACAGAAAAAGAGATGTCGTCAACAGCCTTGATTTTGCCAAAATATTTTTTTAAATTTTTGACTTCAATGATATTCATAACTATTATTATAATTTTCAATCTTAAGGATTACCAGCTTTAAATCCGCAATCGTAGCACTTTCCTCCTTGAATATAAATTGGGCCACTACATTTTGGACATCGGAATTTTTTGTTTTGTTCCTCAATAAATCTTTCAATCCCAACTTCTTTGATTCGTTTGTTGTTTCCGGAAAAACTGTTATTCCACCCTTTCTTTTCATAACGTTTGTCCAACTTCTGCAGATTTTCGCAGGGAAATTTTGCGCACTCATAACAAAATCTTACTTTTTTATTTTTCAAATTAAAACAACGCTGTTTTAGAAAACCACAGTGTTTGTCTCTCGGAATACAACCCGAACAATATTTACCCTTGAATTTAAAAACATCATTTTTGTCTGGACTTTTTGAATAGTTCAAATAAGCAAGACAATATGCACAATTTATCCCACACGGCGCCACTAAATTTTTATCAAATTTTGCTTTCATTTTCTTAGTTTCAGAAGATAATTATTTTCTGCGGCTATGTCATCTAAAATCGAATGTATAACTTGAGATTTTTCTTTGATATTCAGGTTGGTTGACTTTTCTCGAGCTCGAATTATTGTTTCTTTCAGTTTATCGACCTCTAAAACCGTTGCGGCGATACAAAAGTACGACTTCGATCGACCTTCATTGAACTCTTTAAGCATTTGTTTTAAAAGTTCCTCTCTTTCTTCTTGGGTTTTCTTGAACTCCTTGACGCCATGCTTTTCAATAAAGTTAATGTCTTTTTCTAATGTCTGGTAGCACTTAAAAGAATCGTGATTTTTGCCGGATTCCCGATGCTTTTTCCATTTTTCGCAGGTTTTGCTTTCTTCACATTCCCAGCAAAATTCAACACCCTTTTTCTTTATGGCACAATGAAGCATGGGGCAGGGACCAAACAAACGAAAGTTAGTTTTACATCCTGGACATCGGCTCTTTCCTTCCCGCTGATATGCCGGACAAAGCCGACAAGAAAGCCCACAAACCCCAATTTCCGGATAATTAACTTGTGTGTTTTTCAGTTTTGACATCTTATAAAACCTCTTTAATTTTCGATATTAATTCCTCAAAACCAACCTCGGAGGATAAACGAGGTTTAACAAAATCTTTCCAAACCGCTGGGCAATCGAGGTCGGGAATGCTAAAAGCCTCTCGGATTTTTAAATCCAAAAGCTTTCGGTTTTCTTTGGTATTTTCTAAACCCAACCGATCTATTAATTCATCTAAGTGTCGAGTATAACAAGACATAATCGCTAATATAATCATGAATTTGGGCCGCTAATTATTCGCTAATCTAATTTCTATCTCCTAATTCGTGATTTCATTTGTGATTCTAATTTACGACCTTATTCGTGACTATCATATATTTTAACCCAACTTTAATAGTATTGGTATGGATTTTGACAGTGTCGGTGGTTTTTTTGGCATAGCCACCAGCTAAAACAATACATACTGGAATTTTAGATCCAGCGGCAAGGCCAATTACAAACTCATCTCGCTGTTTTAAGCCACTTAAAGTCAATTTCAATCCTCCTAATTGATCTTCTTTATAGGGGTCAGCGCCAGCAACATAAAGAATAAAATCAGGCTTAAATTTTTTGATTATTAAAGGAAGATTATTTTCTAAATACATCAGATATTCTTTATTGGAGGCTCCAACATCTAAACCAATATCAATATTAGAAGGAGGCTTTGTCATTGGGTATAAAACTTCCTGATGGATTGAAAAAGTAAAAACAGATTTATCATCTTTAAAGATAAAAGCCGTGCCGTTTCCTTGATGTAGGTCACAATCAATAACCAAAACTTTTTTAATCAACTTCTCCTTTTGTAATTTTTTAACACAAACAGCAATATCATTAAAGACACAAAACCCTTCCCCATGATTAGGAAAGGCATGATGAAACCCCCCGCCAATATGAATCCCAACCCTATTTTTAAGCGCCAATTTTCCGGCCAAAATTGTTCCGCCAACATTCAAAAAAGCAAATTTGACTAATTCTTTTGAATAAGGAATTTCCAAAATAGCGATTTCTTTTTCGGACAATTTTCCTTTTTTAATCTTTTCTAAATATTCTTTAGTATGACCTAATAAGATGTCTTGGTTGCTTGCTTCTTTTGGCTCGACAAATTCTTCTTTCTTGATAATTTTTTCTTTGATTAACAACTCATAAACCAGCCGATATTTTTCAATCGGCAAAACATGAGTTCCGATTTTCGGGACAGAATAAAAAGAAGAGTAAACAATTTTAGGTGAGGGTCTCATTTTTTCTTCTCTTCCTCGATTTCTCCTTCAAAAAATGACTTTCCTTTTGAGGTCCAAGCAGCTCGCCGTATCAAAATATTAATTCCCCATAAGACCAAAAGAATCGGCCAGTACTTCCAGATTTCGACGGGAATCAATCCTAAGTTTTGAAGAAGAAGAATGATTCCTAAAATAATTAGGGTTAGAGGCCAAAAAAGCCCGCTAAAATAATAATTTTTAACCCAGAATTTCATCTTACCTCCTTTCCTGTAATATTTTAGCCCAATTCTAATAGTATTTACATAGAAAAGTTAATAAATACTATCTAGACTTATATTCTTTCGGTACCAAAACATACGCATAACTAAACCACCAGAAAAAGATCAGCCAGACAATCATTAATATATTGCCAATATAATCATGAAAGAGAATGGCAGTAAAGCTGCCCCAAAAATAACCTACTAAAGTTACTAAACTAACTCTTAAGACAGAAGCAAAAAAGGTTCCTAATATTCCAAATAAAATACATTCAAATTTAGAGCTGATTTTAAAACTTCCTCTAAGTCCGATAATAAATGAAATAACCAAAAAAATTACACTTTGCCAGCCAATACAGTTCCAAGAAATCCGAGCGCTAAAATATCCACCATTAGATTTAAGAAGACTCAGTGTTTCAGTTGTGGTAACCGTTTTAATTCCTAAGATATTCATAATTACTGTAATTATCTTAAGGTAAAAAGGAGCAAGATAATCTTGAAGAAGACGATAGAGCTGGGAGCTCATTATCAATCGAGTAATCAAATCATTGAAAGTAGTTAAAAAGGGAAGGAGAATTAATACTACTGCCAACATCAAGAACAAAACTTGAAAAGTTGATTTCTGAGAAGTTATTGAACTAAATTGATTTTCATTTTTAGTTTTCATATTTTTTTATTTAACTTCATTTTTAACTTGTAACTTGACCATTGGAAAACACATAGCCGAAATTTTTCTCTCTTAATTTTCTAAATATCCAAGGCAAAAAGGGAATTACTCCTAAAAGAATCCAAAGATTCTCGGGGACCCAGTTAGGCATATCAACATTGGGATAAGGAGAACTTCCAGCCTGTTCAACTCCAAATTGAATAGTTCCTGGGGAACCAGCACCGGCAGTGGTAATCATAAGCCAGTATTCAATATGAAGATAAGGATACGAGAGGTTATTAAAAGGCCCGACTGTTCCAGTGGTAAAAGTGAAATTAGAGACTCCACCTACATAAACATCAGTACTATTTTCTATATATTGAAAAAGGAAAGCAGATGAGGAAATTGAACCTCCTGAAACAGCAACGTTGTAAACCATTACAATAATATACCCCTCGCTAGTTGATTTATCATCAGAAGTATAGACTCTAAAACTCCAGGTGCCTTGCTCAATATTACTTCCAGTATAATCAGTCTCATAAATCCAGCCATATCCAGTAGGAGTCCCTGTGGGGTTCCCTTCAATACTATTATTAGACACCCCGGGCCGCCATTGAATAAAAACGGCACTTTTATTCGTCTTAATCGAAGTTGAGGTATCAGCAGCAGCATCATGAGCAGTAGTTTTAAGAGGCCAGGAGTTGTTTAAACTAGGAGAACCATCATGGTTGCTATGAAGATTTAAAGCAGTTGGACAGGCATAGGCAACGGGAATATCTCGAGCAAAGGTCCATAGCCCTATGGCAATAATCAGCATTATCGATATTACTCCTTTAACTACCCATGGCACATTCCTTCTTTTAATCCCAAAGTTATCAAAGGTATTATTACCAGTTTTAAGTTTCAGGTAGCTTTTAGCAAAGATTTGATCAGCAGCAAGTCTGGAACCAGGAAAGAGTTTCCCTACCCAGCGGTAGAAGTGAGATCGGTAGAAGACATCAGTGATCTTTCCAGTCTTAGGAGTTCGAAACCAAGGCCCTTCATCTTTTTCAATAAAGCCTTTTAAAGCGGCCCAGGCTTGAAAAGGAACAACAGCATAACATAAAGTAATAAAAGAAAAGATTCCCAGATAGTCTCTTCTCTCCCCTTCTTCAAGAAAGATTCCTACTGAGTTCATTAAAGGTAAAGAAAAGAAGTTGGTAAAGACTAGAGACCAGCCCCATAGAGCAGTCCAGAAAGGGAGATGGACTCTAAAGACTGCTTCAGAGATAAACCAAGAGATTGAGCCAATAAGTAAGAAGGCAGCTTGAAGATAGTAAGGTGAAAGATATAGAGTTTCAATCTTTTCTGAGAGACTAAGATGAGGAGATCTCATTAGTTTCCAAAACATCTTCTTGATATTGTGAGAGTGCCCCTCAGCCCATCTCATTCTCTGTTTAATTAACCTCTTTAAGGTAGAGACACATTCAGAAGGGGCTTGGATATAGGGAGTATAGACAACTTTCCAGCCATTAGTATAGAGCTTTAGGGTTAATTCAAAGTCTTCAGTAATGGAGGTTCCCCAACCATATTGTCTTAAAACATCAGCTCTAATCATGTAGACTGAACCAGCAATCTGTTTTAAGCCGGAGACAATCTCTAAGCCTGATCTTTCAATGACATAAGAACCAGAGTATTCAGTTCTCACTCCTCTGGTAACCCAGTTCTCTGATTTGTTTAAAACATGCCACTGGTAGCCTTGAACAGCCGCAATATTAGATTCTTTGTAATCTTCTGAATGGCCATTTACAACATTGAAGTATTTAAGAAAGAGTTTGATGGTATCAGGATAAGGGATAAAGTCAGCATCAAAGACAATACAAAACTCAGTCAGAGGATTCATATGAGCCACGGCTTGTCTTAGAGCCCCACCTTTAAAGCCAGTCCGATGATCTCTGTGAAAGATCTTGACTTTGGGATGTTTTTTCCATTTCTCTAAGATTTGGGTGGTTTCATCATTGGAGTCATCAACAACAATTACTTCATAGTTGTCATAGTCCATGGAGGTACAGGCAGTGAGGATTCTTGAGGCAACTTTCTTTTCATTGTAGAAAGGTAGGTGAATAGAGACAAAGGGTTGACGTTTAAGAGCAACTCTATCTAAGTCTTTTTCAAGAAGGGTTTGGTCTTGGCTGTGATGATTACTCCCATTATTTCTTCCCAAAAACCTAAAGATAAAGTTCTTGTCATTTCCATTACCATTTCCATTACCATTACCATTTCCATTACCAACATGCCGACTAAAGCCTAAGACTGCAGCTAAGATTAAGTAGTACTTTAAACTATAGACAAAGAAGATCATTCCAAAAAAGAGACTGATACCAGCAAAGAAGAGTCCAACACTAGCTTCTGCTGGAGTAGTAATAAGGAGTCTAATAAAGCTTACAAAGATACCAATAAGGCCTAAAGAGACGAGGCTTAGAAGGAGAACAGATTCTAATCTTAGAAAAAATTTTTTTAAAATCCGACCGGATGATATTTTCTTGAAGTCATCAAGAATTATGCCCAATTTATCTGTAAACTCTTCCCAAGAAGAAGGATATTTAGCAATCTTTGGCTGACTAAGATGAGATGCCTGAAAAGCCAATCTTTTTTCATATGTATTGATTCCTAATCGAATAAGAATGTTTTGAACTCCATGATTAGAAAGAATTGCCCTCCCGTAAGTTTTTTCTAAGTATTCTGAGATCTTATGAGAGCTAAGAGATGGATTATTTAAAACTACTTGAACAACCGCTTTTTCCTGTTCTTTAGTAGCCTTTCGAGGATGTTCTTCTAAGACCCTGTCTTCTAAAGCTTTTAATCTTTTGTCTGGTAAAGCTTTTAAATATCTTTCCTTCCAGCGATAAAAAATCACTCTGGAAATCCGATAGTTCTCACATACTTTTTTTACTGGGCGATTGTACTTTAGAACTTCTTCTAAAACTATTAACCTTTCTTTGGAAGATAATTTCTGATCTTTTCTTTCTTCTACTGCTTTTAATATTTGTTCTCTTTGAATTTCATCTAGTGGCTTATCTTTTTTCTTAATAAATTTTTCTTTCCTCAGGGGCTTTGTTGTAACCTCTGTTTTCTTAATTTTTTGAGAATATATAAGTCTTTTAGGATAAGTATTTAGATTTAACCTTTCTAATATTTTTTGAACCCCAAAATTCCCTAGGATAGGCTTACTATTGTTATCTTTTGGTAAGTTAATACTGATCTGCTGACAACTTAACTTGGGATCTTTTAAAATAATTTTTAAAACTTCTTTCTCTTTTCTTTTTTGATCTTTAGCAAATTCTTTATTTAACTCTCGCGGCTTATCATCAAAACTTTCAGATTTTTTACCCTTTAAAGATTCTTCATATCTTTCTTTCCATTTATAAAAGGCGACTCTAGAGATACTAAATTCTTGGCAAACTTTACCAACTGAATCGCCTTTTTCTAAGACTCTTTTTACTAACTCTTTTCTTTGTTCTGGA
>CAYFWR010000025.1:0-10054 GCA_964346865.1 uncultured Candidatus Saccharibacteria bacterium | reverse complement strand
TTTTTAATTTTCCTTACTCCATACTTTTAAGTGGATTGTAGTGTTGCCAATCATCACTTAATTCTAAAATAAAAGGATAGTCTTTAAGTTTATCTATTTTTTCAAGGGTTTTAGGATTTATTTCTGGAATTTTAACTTTAATCCCAATAGTGTCTTTTGAATCGCTTTCTTTTTTCGACAGAACCTCTTTTAAAGAAATAACCACAAAGAAAATTTGAACGACAAATAAAATACTGACAGCCAGAATTATTAATTTATTTATAATTGATGTTTTTTTCATTTTATAAAGTTAAATCTTAATTATTATTGAGGGCTTATCGGAAGATAAAGAGAATAAGCACTAATCTGAACATTTACAATATCTCCTTCTTTCGGTGATAAAGTACTGCTATTAACATTAGTAATTTGAACAAAATTACCTATATTGTTTAAATAACCAATAATCTGGTCGTAGGTACCAGACACATCAAGGCTTAGAGAGATTTTTTGAATCGAAGAACTGGTAGTGGCTGCAGGGGTTGATTGTGTTTCCGCTGAGGCTCCTGAAGCACCAGACGAAATCGAGCCAAGGCCGATATTTGATTCAGCCGCAATTACCTCCATCATATGGAAGAGCTTAGGAAGATCTTTTTCGGATGGTAAAACTGATTTTATTTTTTCCTCGACCTTTCTATATTCTTCGAGTTTGTCTTTTATCTCCTCTAGTTTTTTTAACTTTTCTTTCTTCTGGTTAAGTTCGGAGTTTGAATTAGCTATTTTTGTTTTTGTATCACTAATTTCTGGAACCAACGGTGTAATTAAAAACAAATAAATTAAGGTTACGGCTACAAAACCTAGGATAATAACAATAGATGAAATTAAATATTGTTTAATTGTCTTCATTGGTTAACCTTTCTATTGTTTGGGCGGTTATGGTATAGGAAACTTCTGGGCTTTTACCACTAATACTAGTTAACTCTACGTTAGAAAAGACTTTTGTTGGCTGCCCCCCAATATCTTTTTTGAATTCCTTAAGCTGTTTTATAAACCGAGCTAGAGATTGAAATGCAGAGATTTTTGTTGAATGGGTGTTTCCCGAAAGTTCAATTTTTTTATCTTCACCGATTTTAAGTGAGCTAATATTGATGTCTCTCGGAACAGCCCTTTTAAGTTCTAAAAGAAGGTCTTGGGTATAGCTCCTGTTAGTTAAAAAGCCTTCGAGACTATTTACTTGGTTAGCAACAGAAGTAATTGTTTTTTCGATATCGCCAAATTCTGCAATCTTACTGTCGACTTCCTTAATTTCTTCCTTAATTTTCTTTAACTCAATTTCCTTTTGGTTTTTTGAAAATTGTAAAAATCCAAGTAGAGCAAAAGAGATAAGAAGAGCAAAAGAGACAGCAGCAACCGAAAAAATATTTATACTTTTTGCCTCAGCTTGGGCTTTTTTAACTTCAGGTAAAAGATTGATTAGACCAATTTTTTCAATGTTTCTAAGAGCTAAACCACAGGGAGTAGCAAAAAAAGAGGCAATTTCCTTAAGTTGATTTTCTAAGTTAGAAGAATAATTAATCTTAACCCAGGGATTGCCTAATTGAACTTCAACTCCCAAACTTTTAGATAGAGATATTGGGAGTCCGGGGAGGTTAGCACTGCCTCCACAGAGAATAATTCGCTTAACTGGCGAACTTCCAGGTTGATTTTGGTAGAAATCTAAAGATCTTTTGGTTTCTTCGACAATAATGTCTAGAATTGGTGTAATTGATCTTAAAACCTCTCCCTCAAGTTTATCGCGAGAAAGACCAAATTTCTTTTTAAAAACCTCAGCTTGACTGACATCTATTCCTAAATTTTGAGAGATAGCTCGAGTTAAGGCATTGCCAGCAGTAGGGATACTACGGAGATGAGCAATTTCGCTTTGTTCAAAAATAGCAATATCAGTAACTCCGGCACCAATATTTAAAACCACAACGGTTTCTTGACTCTTGAAACACAAAGCTCTAATTGCTGGGATTGGGTTTAGGTCTAAAGCAACCGGCTTTAGTCCTGCGTCTTCTAAAATCTTAATATATTTCTCAATAATCGCTAAGGGACAGGCAATTAGAAGAACTTTAAATTTGTTTTCATTAGGGACTTTCCCAAGGACTTGCCATTCTAATTTAACTTCCTCCAAAGTCATTGGAATTTGTTGCTTGGCTTGAAACTTTATTGCTTGAGATAGTTCCGATGGTGGCATTTGGGGGACTTTGATAACCGCCGTAAATGCTTCAGTTCCAGGAATAGTGGCAACTACTTTCTTGGTAGTAATTTTAGCATTTTTGGTTAGCTCTTTAATTTTTTCGACTAAAAGTTGCCTGTCAGCAATATTTTCACTTTTTACTATTTCCGGAGGAATTTCAAGACTACCAAAAGCTAAAAGAGCTGGTTTTTCTTTAGTTGGCTTTGGCTTAAGTTGAACAACTCTAATATTATTGGTCCCGATATCTAGACCAAATATATTGTTTTCAGGAGAAAAAATTCCCATAAATAATTACCCTCCTTGGTTACGGATTTACTATATGAATAGGTTACGAATAATATTTGTAGCAAATTTGTATACTCATTCGTAATCATTTGTAATTATAGCATAAAAATTTTAAAAGCAATAGAATTTTGGTATGGAAATTGGTTATTGAAAAATTGAAATTGGTTATCCATTCTCCATTTTCTAATTTCTACAACTATTTTTAGTTTCCAGTAGTTATTTCAAAATTCTAATTCTTTGGTCTATATTGAAGAGCTTCAGCAAGATGAGTAGTAGTTATATCTTCTTCCCCAGAAAGATCGGCAATAGTTCGAGCGATTTTTAGAACTCGGTGATAGGCGCGAGCAGAAAGATTAAGTTGATTTACCGCTGATTTAAGAAGATTTTCTCCTTTTTCGTCTAGACTGCAAAAAGCTTTTATTTCTTTAAGTCCCATTTCGGCGTTGCAGTTCAAATTAATATCAGCAAGTCTTTTTCTTTGAAGTTCCCGAGCGGCCTCGACCCGTTTCTGAATTTCTTTTGAACTTTCGGCAACCTTTTTTTCAAACAGTTTCTCATGTTTAACTCGGGGAACTTCGACAATTAAATCAATCCTATCCAAAAGAGGACCAGATATTTTCTTTTGATACCGGATTATTTGTGATGAGGAACAAGTACAAGTTTTTACCGGGTCAGAAAGATAACCGCAAGGACAGGGATTAGAAGCAGCGATTAGAATAAATTTGGCTGGAAAAGTAATCGAACCAGCAGCTCGAGAGACAGTAATAACCCCATCTTCTAAAGGTTGACGAAGAACCTCCAGGACACTTCGGGGGAATTCTGGAAATTCGTCTAAAAATAAAACCCCGCGATGAGCTAGGGATATTTCTCCAGGACGAGGCCAGCGACCACCGCCAATCAAAGCAATATCTGAAGCAGTGTGATGAGGACTACGAAAAGGTCGAGAAATTAGAAGGGGAATATTTTTTGGTAGCATGCCAGCAACACTGTAAATTTTAGTTGCTTCCAAAATTTCATCGATAGTCATTTTAGGAAGAATTGAAGGAAAAGCTCGAGCGAGAAGAGTTTTTCCGGCCCCCGGTGGTCCGGTTAGAAAGATGTTATGACCTCCAGAAGCAGCAATTTCCAAAGCTCTTTTAGTATGTTCCTGGCCTTTTATGTATCCCATATCATATTCAAATTCTTTAGGAGAGAGTAATTCAGGTTTAAATGGTTGTCCCACAGAAGGTTCAAGAATTTTTTCTTCCCGGAAATGCCAAATTAGATCGCGGAGAGAGCTAACTGGAACAACCTCTATTCCTTCAATAAAGGCTGTCTCGGGAACATTGACTTTTGGGAGAAAAACCTGAGAAAATCCCATATCCTTTGCAGCTATAATCATTGGGAGAATTCCATTGGTATGACGAAGAGTTCCATCAAGAGAAAGTTCGCCTAAAATCAAGACTTTTTTAGGGTTAAAGTCAATTTGACCATCAGCCAAGAGAATTCCAACAGCAATAGAAAGATCATGAGAAGGCCCTTCTTTAGGAAGATCAGCGGGAGCTAAATTAACTGTAATTCGTTTATTGGGGAAAACCGCATCAGAATTTTTAATAGCACTTCGGACTCGCTCTTTAGCTTCCTCAACAGCTTTATCAGGAAGCCCAACAATCATAAAAGCCGGCAGGCCGTTGGAAATATCAACTTCAACCTCAACCGGCTGGCAATCAAGCCCAAAAACCGCACATGAATTTACCTTTGATAACATAAAAATATTATAAATTATAAATTAAAAAGTAAAAAGTAAAAAATTTAGATCGAAAATTAGATTAAAGATTAATTCTTGACTTTGATTAAAATAGATCCAAATTTTGAGTCTTAAGGTTTTTAGAAAGGTTTTTAGATATGTATAGTTTTTGCTGTATAAGCTCGGTTTATAGCTGCTTTGTGAGCTAGATTTTCAAAATTATCATTTAGAGAGGAAAGTTTGATTTCTGTTTTGTAGCGACGTTCTAAAGCCTTTTTTATTAAATGGTCAGCCAACCAGGGGTTTTTAGGTAAAAGAGAGCCATGTAGATAAGTACCGAAAACATTTTTGTAAACTGCTCCCTCAGTCCGATCTACTCCATTGTTCCCATAACCTTTAATCACTGTTCCCAGAGACTTTGTCTCTGTTTTTTGTTTCTTATCTTCTGATCTTAAAGTAGTTTTCCCACTGTGATTTTCAAATCCAACCAAGGTACTGTGAGAAATTTCAGGAATCCAATCTTTAGTTAATTCTCGACAGTCAATAATGACATTACCAATTAGTCTTTTATCTCCAGCTTCAGTATAAGCATCAAAAATATCAATCCCTGGAAGTTCTTTTTGATCGTGTGTTTTAAAATATTTACCAAAAAGCTGATAAGCACCACAAATAGTAAGACATACCAGACCTCTTTCAACTTCTTGTTTAAGATAAGAACCTTTAATATTTTTTAGATCCTCGGCAACTATTTCTTGTTCTTTGTCTTGCCCACCCCCCATAAAAACAATATCAGCCTCAGAAAAATCAGTCTTATTACCTAAACTAAATTCTTTTATTTCAACTTCGATGTTACGCCACAGGCAGCGTTTAACTAGAGTTAAAATATTTCCTCGATCACCATAGAGATTCATTAAAGAAGGATAGAGATGATAAATTATTAGTTTCATATCTGTTTATTTGGGTTTCCAAAATGCTTTTAGATAACCTTTACTGGTAAGAATTTTTCTTATTTCCATCATTGCTGTGTAAGTTGGTAAAACATAAAGGTTTTGATTTAATTTTAACTTTTTTATGGCTTGGTAAAGGGATTTTTCTAAATCATTTTGAATAATAATTTTATTCAGATCTATACCAGAATATTTTAGACGCAAAGCCATATCTTCAGCTCGCATTCCCGAGGTAATTATAAAATCAAAATTTTTATCTAAAAACTCAAGATCAACATCCCAAACCCAAGAGATATCAGTCCCGTCAGCTAAATTATCATTTAGAGCCAGAATTATTCCCTTTGAGTTAATATCAGAATTTAAAGTTTTTATTACTTGGTTAAAACCGGCTGGGTTTTTTACCAAAAGCAGATATAAATTTTTATTGTTAATATCAACTTTTTCTAATCGTCCAAAAGCAGATTTAAAGACTTCTAGTCCCTCTTTTATTTTTTGAGCATCGATTTTTAAGACAGAGGCAATACTTACTGCTGCCAAAATATTATAGACATTATAAAATCCGAAAATCGGAGTTTTTAGTTCGATTTGTTTTGTTAGAGTATTTATCTTAAGATCAATACCACTAACACCTTTTATTTTTAATTTTAAAACTTTGATTTGGGGAGACGGCCTATTAAAACCACATTTAGAACATTTGTATTTTCCGGTTTGACTGAAAAATCGGGCCTGGTAGTTGAAGATTCCTCCGCATTTCGGACAGCCTTCGGAATCAGCTGCATGTTCTTTAATTTGAGTGGTATAAGTT
The DNA here is from genome assembly GCA_964346865.1 of uncultured Candidatus Saccharibacteria bacterium. GTDB lineage: Bacteria > Patescibacteriota > CPR2 > CAYFWR01 > CAYFWR01 > CAYFWR01. The sequence continues at coordinate 4,073 of CAYFWR010000025.1, read as the reverse complement.
TCATCATCAATCCCAAAGTAGGCAACCTTTCTTTTTTCTTTATCTTGAAGATAATTAGCTAAACTGGCAACTAAAGGGTCGTCAGCATTTAAAATAATAAGACTTTCTTTTGAATTTGAAATTGCTTTCCCGATAATTTCTCGGGTTCTATCAAGTTCGCCATAACGGTCTAATTGATCACGAAAAAGATTAGTGACTAAAATTATCTTAGGATTAATTTTTACTACAGCTTCAGGGATAGTTCCTTCATCAACTTCAAAGACCCCGATATCAGCTTCAATTTTTCCAAAAAGATTTGATTTTTCAATCAAAGCCGAGACCAACCCACGAGTTAAATTTGAACCAGAGTGATTATAAACTACCTTAAATCCAGAACGAGCTAAGATATTAGCAAGCATTTTAACAGTTGTGGTTTTGCCATTGGTTCCTGTAATAATAATAGACCCATTTTTTAGGCTTTTAGTAATTTTTGTTAATATTTGGGGACTTATCTTTTCGGCTACTAAGCCTGGTAGAGTTAGACCTCCTCCAACTCCCGTAAATCGACATAAAAAAATTAGGATTTTTCCTACAATGATAGCTATAAAATTGAGCATTTATATATCTATTACTTTTTTGTTTTGATATTAAGAACCTTATCTGCCAAGCGATAGAAATGGATAACTATTAGGAATCCAACTACAATTGTCGTTAATCCAATCAACCACCAACGGATAGAACGAGAACTAGCCTCAATTGATTCTTTTGAATTTATCTCTTCCCAAATTAATATATTTCCGTCTATTTTATCAGCATTGGTGGATGTAATTTGGCCGGGGAGCGTAGCCTTAAAACTTATACCAGCCAAATTTTGATCAGCAATAGAAGTAATGGAACTCAAATTTAATCCAAGTTCATAAAAGCTAATAAAAATAAAGTCTTTCTTGATATAAAAGTGGCGTCCGATATCTGGGGTTCCTTTGAGAATTGAAGGTTGGATTCTTTCAAAACCTGAATCGGCTTTCTGGTTAATAATGGTTTTATTGCCGTTCTGATCTGTTTCTATTGAGGTATCCAAAGTAGTCTGTCCGACAAAAAGGATAAAAAGGTAAATAAGGAAAAGAACTAAAACACTAATTTTGGCAATTGTTTTGGTAGTCATAAAAATTTCATTAATTAATTTTAGTATAATTCAAATTGTTTTGTATAAAAAGAATTTTATTTAATTTTTTAAAAACTCCTTAATTAATTTTTCGGCTTCTTTTTGTAAATCCTGAGCCGAGTCGAAGGACAACCATTTAATATCCTTATTTCTCTTAAACCAAGTTAGTTGACGTTTGGCATAATTTCGGTGAAGTTGTTTTATTTTCTCTTTTGCTTTATCCAATGAAATTTCTTTTTTCCAAAAGCTAACTAAAGGCTTATAGGTTGCATTTTGGAAAACATTGGTACTTGAAGGATATTTTTGAATTAACTTTTTAAATTCTTTTATAAGGCCAGTTTTAAACATTTGTTCTACTCTTTGGTTAATTTTTTCATAGAGATTTTTTCTTGGGATATCAATTGCTAAATAGAGAATATTTTTAGGAATTTTCTTCTTTCTTTTTTGTTTTGATATATTATTTTGGCCACTTGAAGCGATTTCCAAAGCTCTAATCAAACGCCTTTTATTTTTTATATCACTTGTGGCAATAAGTTCAGGATCAATTTTATTAATTCTTTCTAAAAGTTCTTTGCTTTCAAGTTTTTCTAATTTCTTTCTTAAAGTTAGATTAGGTGGAACGTTGATAAGTTTATAGTCATAGACAACAGAATCAATAAAAAGTCCAGTTCCGCCGACAATCAAAGGTAATTTCCCCTCTGATTGAATTTTAGTAATAGCTTTTTGGGCTAATTTCTGAAATTCATAAAGAGAAAAATCTTCTTTAGGGTTTTTAATATCTAAAAGATGATGAGGGATAGCCTTTCTTTCTTTGTTGGTAGGTTTTGCAGTACCAATATCCATTTCTCGATAAACAGTCATTGAATCAGCACAAATAATTTCGCCAGAAAATCTTTTGGCGATTTTTATAGATAGCTTCGTTTTCCCGGAAGCCGTCGGTCCGACTATAACGATAAGAGGTTTATTTATTGACATTTTTTCTTCTTTATATTATAATTTTTCATCAGGTTTGAACATTGACAACCAGGTAAACAGGACTGGAGGATAATCATGAAAATCAGGGAATATTTGTTTACAGGCAGGGATCTTCTAATTCGCCAAAAGATTCTCGCGGGGATTAAAGACCCCAAGATTCGGGGAGGTGTTGCCAAAGAAATGCAGGGCTCTTCTGGTGCATACATAGAACTAGAACTAGGAAAGATGTTTGATGACCTTCGTAGTCCTGAAGCCAAGGAGGCACTTAAGCTAGCTCTGGGAGGCTACTTGCTACAATTCACTCGTCTAATGTTAGCACTTTACTCCTTTGAGTTGGCTGCGGTTTGGGGCGGCAATGGCAAAACGGCAGCATCAGGGTTTGATGTTGTCGACGATGCCCTAGCACTTATCAAGGAAGAAGCCGAAAGAGTTCATGCTCGTCTTCCGAGTCAATTCTGTGATTAGTCCGAAGATCTGCCCTGTTGGGGAACCTATTTATTCATTTGGAATATTTAGGCTAACCAACAGGGTGTTTTTTTATTTCATTAATTTTCCTTTCAACCCCCAAGGGTTACAATCGGTAATTTTTACTTTTACAAATTGACCGACTAGATTTTTTTTTGATTTAAATTTTACATTTTTAAAAGTCCTTGTTTTCCCTATTAGTTCAGCATTATTACTTCTGCCACTTTTGTCACCTTTGTTACCTTCTACTAATATTTCAACCTCTCTCCCAAGATACTTTTTATTATTTTGGTAAGCAGTTTTTTCTAAGATTTTGGTCAGAACTTTTTCGCGACATTTTTTCTCTGCTTTTAAGACACTATCTTTTAGTTTAGCGGCGGCGGTGCCGGATCGAGGAGAATATTGGGCAATATAAGCCATATCGAATTTAACCTCTTCCATAAGTTTAGCGGTGTTTTCGAACTGTTTTTTGGTTTCTCCAGGGAATCCGACAATAATGTCCGTCGAAATTTCCACGTTTGGCAATTTCTCGCGGATAAAGCGGATTTTTGACAGATAATCGCGGATAGTATAGCCGCGGTTCATTCGCTTTAAAATTTCATTGTCGCCGGATTGGACCGGAAGATGAATATACTCGGTTACTTTTTTACACTCGACAATTGTCTTAATCAATTCATCAGACATATCTTTGGGGTGACTTGTCAAAAGCCGAATCCAAAAATCACCCGGAATATCATTAATTTTTCTTAAGAGTTCAGAAAAAGTTGTTTTCTTCTGTAGTCCATAGTCTGTAGTCTGTCGGCGCACTCCGTAGGAATTAACATTTTGTCCCAAAAGAGTAATTTCCTTATAATCTTTAGCTATCAGATTTCGGACTTCGACAATAATTTCATCAGCAGGACGAGAGACTTCTCGGCCGCGAGTGTAGGGGACAACACAATAAGAACAAAAATTATTACAGCCAGTGGAAATTGGGATATAAGCTTGGAAGGAAGATTGATAGTTTGGATGAATTTTAAAATAGTTATTGGTTTTGTAAGTTGTTAAGTTGCTAAGTTTTTTTGAGAGAATTTTAGGAAGTTTTGGTAAGTCAGAAACTTCAAAAATAATATCAAAGTATTTTTCTAATTTCGGTTTATCAGCATCCAAAACACATCCAGAAAGAATTGTAATTAGCGGTCTTTTTTCTTTGATTTTTTGCCATTCTTGCGCTTTGCCATAAATTCGATCAATGGCCGACTGCCGAACCGAACAGGCAACTACTAAAATCAAATCCGCCTCAGATTCTTTTGAGACTAGTTTGTATCCTAAATTTTCTAAAACTGAAATAATTCTCTCGGCATCAGATTTATTCATTTGACAACCAAGAGTCCAGATAAAATATTTCATAAGGCTATTTTACCATTGAGAAACGACAAATTAAAACATAATGATTTTATTTGACTTTTTTTACCACAGCAAATACGGAGAGGCCGAAGGAATTCAAAGGAGT
>CAYFWR010000024.1:9017-11137 GCA_964346865.1 uncultured Candidatus Saccharibacteria bacterium | reverse complement strand
ATATTTAATCCTCTTTCTGAAATTTCGACCCATACATCTTCCCCAATTCTATAGGTTCCTTCTCCTTTAAAATAAGCAATTCCTGTACCAGATGCAACTACATCAAGTTTAGCACCAATAATCTGAATTTCCATATCAGTGCCAAAAATTACAATTTCACCAACGCCAGTATAACGAACTTGGTTATTCCCCAACTCTTCTTTTTGTCCCTTACCTTTAGTATCAATTTTAATATCACCTTTATTGTCAGTGATAACAACTGTTCCTTTACCTTCGGAGTCAGCAAAGCCAGTAACTTCTCCTGATCCTCTGAAGGTTATTTTGCCGTTCCCCTTTACTTCTAAGACTCCTGTCCCTTTTATTACCTTGGTGTTCTTTTGTTTCTTAAAACTGACAACAATCTTCTTTAGTTCAACAACAGCTTCCTTTAATATCTGTGCGGCTTCTTTAATTAAAACAAAACCTTCTTTATAAAGATTAAGAGAATTAACATTAGAAACTTTCATTGCTTCAAATTTACTCTTGGCAGAATTGATTTTTTCTTTTGTTAAAGCAATTTTAGTTTTAAAATCAAGCAGCCACTTTTTGATTTCTGTCGTATTTTTCCCCTGAATCTCTAAAATTTCGATCTTTTCTTCAATCTTAGCTGTTAGTTCTTCGGATTTTCCAATAAATAAATTAGCTCTTTTTACTAAGATATAACCCGCTATTTTTTGGGCATCAATCTCTATTTTTTGAGCTTCTTCTTTTATTTCTGTAGCTAGTTTCTTGGTTGCTTCTAAGGTGGTTAAATTTGTAATTTTAGTCCGCTGTGAATCTAAGGTCTTAAGATGTTCTTCAAGAATCTTTAAAAAATCCTGTTTGTCCTTTTCGGCTAAAAATTTGGTGTCATTGACTTTCTTTTTCACTAAATCAATATAGGAAATTAAAGCTTCGTTAGCCTTAAGGAATAGACTTTTAGTCTTACTTAAAAACTCGTCTTTATTTTGAGTCGTCTTTTTTGAATTAAGATAAATTTTAAGAGCCGCATTATAATTATTTCGCGCCTCTTTATAAACACCTAAGGCCTGGATATAGGATTTTTTAGCAATATTATATTCACTGTTTATCTTTTGGTCTTCTTCCCATAAACTCTTTGCTGCTACTAAAGAAAAGCTTAAAATCACCCCACAAAAAACTAAAAAAAACTTTTGGTAGAATTTCATTTAAAACTAACCCTTCCTATTTATCCCGCGAGATAATTAGATAATATCTAACGGGTTAGAATCATTATTCTACCTTAAAGACAACATCATGCTCTCGAGCATGCTCTTTGACTTTAAGCCCAATAGTCTTTCCTTTTTTAGCTTCTTCAATGTCTTTGTGTTCAACCTGCATCGAGCTAATAGTTTGAGTAAAATCTGAGGTTGCTCCTTTAATGTGGATTTTGTCGCCCTTTTTCAAACTATCTTTCATTTTCACAATTGCCACTCCCAAATGAGTGTAGTAATGAATGACTTTCCCAACTTCTTTTTCTTTATCGCTCATTTATCCTCCCTTCTTTTAGTTTAATAAAATTTAATTAAGTATTAAGTATATTTAATAAAAAGATAAAATAAAATTATAAATAAAAATATTACCAAGCTACATCCAGGCATCTCGAGCCCTGAAAAAAGATCCTGCCCCCCTCTCTTTCTTTGAGGCATTTTTACTCCTTTAAATTAGTAATAGATCTTTTAACTAAATTATAAAACTTCGATTTCCTTTTGGTCAAGGGAAATCTCTGATAAATTGCCTTTATCTTTAAAGATCTCAAAACGAACAACTTATTTTACCAAGGTATAAGGGCAAATAGACGAATAAGCGCAGTATTGGCACTCCCTATAGCTAGGTTTGGCAGAAAAATTGTGAGATTTAATTCCCGAAACAACCTCTTTAATTTCAGCCTCAGTTTTTTCTAAATCTTTTTTAGTCTTTGTTCCTTCGCCAACCAGCCCTGATTCAATAAAATACAAAGAAACTTTGTCGGGAAGCCGACCTTCGATCTGTTTGTAAGCTAAAGTATAAATTGAAAGTTGTCGCGATTCTTTAACTCGCAGGTCCGCTTTATCTTGTTTTTTTACTTCTGAGGTTTTAAAGTC
>CAYFWR010000024.1:0-8917 GCA_964346865.1 uncultured Candidatus Saccharibacteria bacterium | reverse complement strand
TTGGTCGGAAACCGCTTTAACTTTTCCTGATCTTTATAAAATTTTATTAAAGCTTCTCTGCCAGCAGCCAATCTTTTTTCCTCATGCTCTCGAGTAATAAATCCTTCGCTTTTCCAAGCTGCTTCAAAAGCTTTTATTAAATTATCTTGAGAAACTTTTTGACCTAAAATCTTCCGGTTAAAATACTCTTCTATCGCTTTATGAATTGCCGCCCCATAAACTACAGGATGATATTCCATAATCGGAATTCGCAGAAGGTGGATATATTTAAATTTAAGAGGACAAGAGAGATAATCATCAATTTGCTGAGGGCTGAGGCGTAAAAGCCCACCATTATAAAAAGTCTTGGGAATCTCGGTAACTTCAACTCTCTCAAATTTTTTAATAACACTTAAGGGAGTGGTCTTTATTTTTTCGGTATCTATTTTGGGTTTATCCATTGCCTCCAAAACAAATTGAGAGACCTTGCGAGGCCGCTTGCTTTTTGATCCCGGATCTCCATAATCCTCGGCTGAGGTTAAATATAACTCTTTTTGAGCCCGAGTCATCCCAACATAAAAGAGTCGTCTTTCTTCGGCAAGATGCCAATCTCCAGAAGGTAAAGTTTCTTTAATCAACTCTTCAGGAACTGGGATTTGATCTGGCATTTTGCGAACTGGGAATTTTAAAGCCACTAAATTAACCAAAAAGACTACTGGGAACTCTAACCCTTTAGCCGCATGTACAGTAAGAATATTTACCACATCAAGATCAGGATCAATTTCTGCCACATGTGGATCTTCTCCAGCACTTATCATCATCTCTAAATTCTCAATAAATTTTAAGACTGATTTATCACTTGATACGTGTTCAAACTCACTGACTTTAGAAAAAAACTTGGCAATGTTAGAAATGGCAATCTCAGCTGCCACTGATTTTTCTTTGGTTAGATTTTTTAAATAGTTAGTATCTTTTAAAAATTTATATAGAAGTTGGCCCACAGTATGATTTTTGGCCTCCTCAGAAAACCTATCTAAATCCGAGCTAATTTTTTTGATTTTTTCTTTGGTTTCTTTTTCGATTTTGGAAAGCTCAGGAATCTTTTCAATTTTCCTAAAAATATCTCTAAGATAGCGATTAGTTCTTCGGGTATAATTAAAAACTGGAAGAATTTTACTAGCCGGGATCTTGTAAATATTAGAAGTTGCTAAATGATATAAACTTAAAGAATCCGAAAAGTCACATAGAGCTTTTAGAAAAGAGATTAAAAGCCTAATTTCAGCGCGCTGGTAAAGTCCTGAGCCACCGGAAAACTTATAGGGAATTCCTTTATAATTTAAGGCCTGAATAAAGCTTTGGGCTTGATCGTTAGCTCTTACTAAAACAGCAAAATCTTTATATGTGTATTTGTCTTTTTTTGTTTTTTCTTCGATGATCTCTGCTACTCGATCGGCTTCAACTGAACCATTAACACAATGAATATGAATTGGGACAGATCCTTGGCCAATGTTTGATTGTAATTTTTTGTCAATTTTGTTTTTAACTTCTAAGCGGTCGGGATCATTATGGCGAATCAGACGATAAGCATAATCTAAAATCGGCTGGACAGACCGATAATTCTCGGTTAAAACCACCATTTTAGACTCAGGAAAATTATCACGAAACTCCAAAACATTAGAAATTGCCGCTCCTCGAAACTTATATATAGACTGATCGTCATCAGCTACTACAGCGACATTTCGATCTCGACCGGCCAAAATTTTAACCAACTCATTTTGAGCAAAATTGGAATCCTGAAACTCATCAACCAAAATATATCTAAACTGATCTTGGTATTTTTTCAAAATCTTAGGATGTTTTCGAAATAGCTCCAGAGTTTTTATTATCTGATCCCCAAAGTCCAAATTTCCACTTTCTGTCATTAGCTCTTGATATTTCTTATAGGCATTAGCTGCTTCCAAAAGTCGTTCAGCTTCCTCTTTATCCTCTTTTGAACTTTGAACTTTGAACTTTGAACTTGCGAACGATTGAAAATCGTTCGCGCTGATATCTTCATCTTTTAATCTCGAAAATAGCGTCAAAAGAGCCTCAATATATTTTGTAGGATTAGAAAGAGGTCGGAAATGATTTAAATCAAAAGCAAAGAGACGATCGCGAATAAAGATTGCTTGCTCAGGTCGGGTTAAAACTTTAAATTCCGGGGACAAGCCCATAAGGACAGCATTTTCTCGGAGAATCCGATCGCCAAAAGCATGAAAAGTCGAAATCCACATATCAACATAACCATAAGGAACCAGTTCATCAACCCGAGTTTCCATTTCTCCAGCTGCTTTTTCAGTAAAAGTCAGAGCTAAAACTTCGCTTGGCTTTGCCCATTTTTGGGCGATAATATAAGCAATGCGACGAGTAATAACAGCAGTTTTTCCAGTACCGGCACCAGCAATAATAAGTAACGGTCCGTTTTTGTGCGTCACGGCCTCTTTTTGGGCTTTGTTTAAATCAGCTAAAATATTCATAGAATTATTATCAGCTTTTGCTATTACATTATACTTTATTTTTCAATTGCATAAAAAAAATGTTAGTGATATATTTAAATTAAGTTTAACCTAAGCAATATGAAAAAGAGGCTTATTCCTACAGGGACTAAATTACTTTCTTACTCCAAGAAAACAAAAGAGATGCCAGGCTTTTCCACTGCCTATGAGTATCGACCCAAAGAATTTGTCGAGCATGAACATGGCTATTTTTATGTGGTTTTGGAAATTGCTGGTACTGACGAAGGAGCTTCTGGGATTGCCGATTTGATTATCGGCACCGCCAAGGAAGAATATTATTCAGATTTAACCCGGGAGCCTCTCACTAGTTTCGAATCTGCTCTTGGGAAAGTTAATGAAGAATTAGCTGATGCTACTGAGGAAGGAAAAATCAACTGGTTAGGCAAATTAAGTGCAATAATTTGTGTTTTAGTTGGTCGTGATTTACATGTTACTAGAACCGGATCTGCTGAAGCTCATCTTTTTCGTGAAGGGAAATTTACCCATATTACTGAGGAATTAACTTTGGATAAAAATGAGGAGCCTCATCCTCTAAAAACTTTTGTTAATATTGCTTCGGGTACCATAGAGGAGGGAGACCGAGTTCTTCTCTTAACTCCAGGGATTTATCACTATCTATCAAAAGATGAAATTGAGCGTTATGCTAGTGAATACTCACCCAACAAAGCAGTTAAGAAACTAGCCGAACTATTAGATAAGGAAGAAAATGATGTTATAAGTTCTTTAGTTTTATTTGAAATTGCCACTCCGGAAACTATTTCCAAAGAGGCTTTACCAGAAGAACCAGAGGAGGTTTGGGTTGGCGAACCTAGGGGGATTGAAAGTACTTTAGAAGGAACAAAGCCTATTATCAAAAAGACTGCCCATAAAACTAAAGGAGTATTAGGAGTAGTTCCAAAATTTGTCAAAACTGGAATCCTCCCAGCTATTTCAGGAGCAGCAGGGGGGGTTAGTGGAGCGTTTAAAAAACTAAAAAAGAAAAAAGAACCTAAAATTTCAGTTGAGGAAGAAGCTGCTAAACCTACTGAAGAAATTGAAGAATTAGAGGAAAAAGAAGAACCAAAAGTCAAAGCCGTAGCTGAAGCTTTAGATTTAGAATTAGACGATGAAAAAGAAGAACTCTCTGAAGAACCAGAGGAAGTTGAGACTAAAAAAGAAGCTGCCGAAATAGAAAAAATAGAAGAAAAAGAAGAAACTGAGAAAGAAGAGAAACCAAAAGAAGAACAAGAGGAAGAAAAAGAGGAAGACACTGAAGAAAAAGGAGAAATCGAAAAGAAAGAGGTTGAAGAAGATAAATTAGAAGAAGAAATAGAAGAGGTCGGAGAAGAAAAGATAGAAGAAGACACTGAAGAAACTAAAGAGGATCAAGAGAAAATTGAAACCGAGCTAAGCTCGGAAAGAAAAGAAGAATTAACAGTAGGAGTTCCTAAAAAACCCCGGAAATCTTTTGGAGGCTATCTTGATCCTGTTTTAAGTAAATTTAGTGGCAGAACTTCTTCTTTAAGACATAAAAAAAGAGGTTCTTGGCTTAAAATTCTTATCCCAATCTTAATTATCGGCCTAATAGTAGGTGGGGCTTACTTTTATACTGTAAGACAGCAAAGATTAAAAATCCAAGAATACGATTCGATTTATGCCGAGGCCCAATCTAAAGAAAGAGATGGTGAAAACCAACTTACTTCTGGGGATAAAAAAGAAGCTTCTAAATTACTTCACGAAGCCTTAACTCTACTCGACCAACTAAAGGAGACTAATTACAAAGAAAGTGAGATAGCTGATCTAATAAGTTTAATTAATTCAAAAATAGACGAGGCTGAAGATATTATTCGGGTAACTTCTGAGGCTGCTTTTGACTTTAGTTCAATTTCTGGCTCTAGTCCTCAGGCTTTGTTCTTGATTGGCAATAATCTTTATAGTTTTGATCAAAATCATAATTCGATCTATAAAATCGATCTTAGCACTAAAGAGGTTACCACTGACTTTGCCTCACCAGCTCCGGATGAAAAATTTAAATCAGCCACTTACATAGAAGATGAAGGACAAATTGCTTTTCTGGCTGAAAGTTCTGTTTGGAGATTTAATCCCGAAGGAGCCACAATTAAAAAAGTTGAAATTACTCCTTCTGGGGAATGGGAAAAGGGAACTCAGATTACTAGCTATGTCTCCAATCTCTATATTTTAGACCTAGAGACTAATCAAATTAAAAAACATTTCCCTACTTCGGGCGGCTATAGTAGAAGTGTCGACTGGCTAGAAACCGAAGTTGATCTTTCCGGCGCGGCATCTTTGACAATTGATAGTAATATTTATGTCTTGAAATCCGACGGGACAGTCTATAAATTCTATGTTGGAGAAAAAGAAGATTTTTCAATTACAGATCTGCCAGATCCTCTTAAAGATCCTTCCTATATTTATACTACCCTTGATCTTCCTAATATTTATATTTTAGATAATGGTAATAAACGAGTGATTGTTTTAGATAAGGAAGGAAATTTTGTTAAACAATATGTTTCTTTTAACTTTTCTGATTTAAAAGGCTTAGTCTACAATACTGAGAATAAAACTATCTATATTCTTTCTGGCACTAAGGTTTACGAAATAACTGAATAAAAGAAGTGAGACCCAAAAACTTTTTATTAACCAAGAATAATTTTCTTAGTTAAAAGTGGGTCTCAATCTGTTTACCAGAACTCTAATTTAAAAACTTCACCCCTGCCTCTTCTATAGCTCGATCAATCAAGTCTTCATTATTAATCTGTTCGGTTCTTTTAATATCTTTCTTAAATTCTTTTCTCGAGCCATAATATATCAATCCTCCATTATTTTCTCTAGCTACCCTTTCTTTTATCTTAAAGGCTAAATCTACGACAGTCTCAGGATTATCTCCAGTCTTACCAGTATTATTAGATTTCATTCTTACCCCCTTAAAGTTAGACAAAAGACAGTTTATTTTAAAATCTATTTATCAAGTTACAAGCAACAATAAAGCTATTCGATCTTTTCAGGATAAAAAAATTGGGAGCTTTGCTCCCAATTTATATTTTTACCAATGACTTTTCATAGTCGGCAACAAGGTATTTTTTGCCCGCCTTGACTCCGCGGCGAGGCAGGCCTTTTTGAATCACCTTGTGTCCTTCTGCTTCCAGTAGAGCTTTTTGCATCATTATATCCCCGGGGTACTTCTCATTTAAGACGCCATCACTTTTCAACGTCCGCCACCAAGGAGTGATATCTTTTTTACCTTTTTCTCTTTCCTCTTCAGCAGCATGAGCAGCGATCCAGGCAAAAATACCACAAGTTATTGGACAACCAATTGTTGCTTTGTGTTTTTTAGCCACTATTTCCCGAATCTGATTAATGGTAATGAGTTTGCCTTTTGGTACTTTTCTGATAATTTCATCGACTTCAATTGGCTTTGGAATAACCACTGTCTCTCCTACTTTCCCCCATCTTTTAGCCATTTTAGGAGTTATTTTTACTATTTTTGGCAATCCTTTGTCCTCGTGCAATTTTTCTATCGCACTTTTCTTTTTATACATTTTATCTCCTAATTAAACTTAATTAAATTTTCTATTTTTTATCTCCATGATATATCTTCCGAACTGGCCAGGAGATTTCAATCCCTTCTTTGTCATATCTTTCTTTAAGGGCCTTAATAAACTCATGTTTTATTAGATATTTAGCTACAAATTCTTCTACTCTTAAAATTACAGTAAAATCAATATTAGAGTCTCCAAAAGTATGATATCGAATAAAAGGCTCGAAATCTTTTATCGCCCCAGGAACTGTTTTTTGAACTTTTTTCGCAACATCTAAAGTTGCCTCTTCGACCTTTTTTAAATCCGAGTCATAGGCGACCCCACATTGAACTAAAGCTGCCATTTCTTGTTTTGGTAAAGAATTATTAATAATAGTACTTTCGGCAAGTTTTGAATTAGGAATAATAATAATGTTGTTGGGTAAGGTTCTTATTTTTGTTGATCTCCATCCAATGTCTTCTACGTATCCCTCAATATTTTCCTCAAGTTCGACATAATCTCCTACTTTTATAGGCTTGTCCGAAACAATATGAAGTCCGGCAAAAAGATTTGAAAGAGTATCCTGAAGAGCTAATCCGATAGCAAGACCTCCTAACCCTAAAGTGGCAAGAAGTGGGGTAATTTCTATACCAAAGAAACCAAGAACCATAAGAGCAGCAATAAGATAAACTGCTATAATTACGATTTTATTGACTAACTTGGGTGTTTCTTGGTACTTCTTTTGGACCTTGAGCCAGCTACTAGTTAAAATAGTTATAATTTTTGAAACAAGTGAGGCAGCTACAAAGATGGCGATTACAAAAAATATCCCGTCTACCCATTTGTCATAAGGAGCGGGAATCGAAAGTATTTTAAGAGCAAAATACAAACCAAAAATAGTAATAAGAAGAGATAGTGGTTTGGTCGCCGTTTTTAAAAGAACATCATCAATTTCAGACTTTGTCTTTTGGGTAACCATTTTTACATATCTTCTTAAGAAAAATGTGAAAATTTGGGCAAAAAAATAAGCCCCAACAACAATCAGAACAGAGTAAAGATATTTATTTTGAATTAAAATCTCTTTTATATCATCAAGCATATCTTTATTATAACAACTGGTTTATAAAAATAAAGTGAGTTAACAAAAACTTACTTTCTAAAAAAATAGAGCCGTACCAACCAAGGTACGGCTATTTAAAATGAATGTGTTAAATTTTAAGAATTTAGCGACTATACACTATTCTAAAATTGGATATTTTTTGACTAAGGCAGTACTAGCCCACCATTTGCCAAGACCAAACCATTGTCCGGACTCTGTTACTCCTAAGCCTAAAAAGATAATTATATAAATAATATGTTCGTCCAAAAATGGATTATGTTCAGGTGGAAACAACGAAAGCCAAATCAAAAGCATCATTAGAGAACCAAAATAACCGGCGATTTTTACTCCAATACCTAATATTAAGGCCAAACCAACAAATAAAAGACCCATCATGAACAACCAATCTACAATAACACATCCGGCAAGATCCTGAAAAATTTCACTAAAAGGTCCGTGGGTACCGAATTTTAAAAAGCTAGTAGTGGGAGAAACTCCTTGGATCCACGCTTTATCCGGAGCAGTAGAAAAACCCAGCCCAAATAATTTATCTAAAAATGACCACAAGAAAATCCACCCTATTCCTAATCTTAATGAAGCCCAAATGTATTGAATTTTTTTCATACTGACCTCCATTTTTATTTATAATACCTTACTTATAGCACCTTTTTTTGTTCTAAATCAATAGAGAAATAACCAAATACATTCTTAGAAACGTAAAAAGAATAGATTTTATTAATAAAGATCATTCAGTATTTCACTTGGATTGTCAGGATTCCTATAACCACCAACAGTAGGATCATATGAAGTTAAAGGAAGGGTATAGGATTGACCTGTAGAAGGAGAGGTAAGATCTGATTCCTGTCCCATTATTGCATCTGAAAACTCATGTGAGGTACGCTCTTGTGATTTATTTCTATACTCCCAAGCCTCCATTAATGGCGAGGAGTCGTTTGCTAAATCAGCGGCAGTGGGCAGACGAACTTTATCTATTCCACCAGCTTTTGAGGGATTGATAATAGTAATTGATTTAGCGACTCTTTCTAATGTTGGTGCCCACTCGCCCCATTTTTCAGGAGTAGTCTGAAAAGCCACCAACATACCCATAAACTGTCCGTATCCATTAAGAACTCCGGCACTAGCCTTTGCTTTTAGGTTTTGACTATTTCTTTGGAAAGTAAATGTTTTTGTTTTCATTACCCAGGCCAGACCGGAAAATGGGTCTTTTATAGTCTCTTCAGCTGACTGATTTTCATACTGTACATTTGTTGCTCCTATAGCTTCGAGTAAAAAACTGATAAAACCATCTGGGGTTTGATAGCCGTACCAACCAACAGCAATTGCCCCCGAGGCACCAATATTAGAATCAGTAGGATTAACAACTTCAATCCCACTTTCATTAGAAGTAACCTGCCAACCTTGTGGTGTTTTGGCACCAAAAACTTCTCCTTTATAAGAAACTAAAGTATAAGGATAGTTCTGGGCTGGTTGTTCTTGGGTTTTTTCTTCTTGTTTTTTACTGGTTGGAGTTTGTTGAATTGTTTCTTTACTTTCTTCTTTAGTCCCTAAAACATCAAGATATTTTACAACAAAGTAACTACCTACAATCAAAATTAACCCAGCCATAATAGATAAAATAATGATTGGTTTTACTTTTAATCTTTTAAGTTTTTTCATTTTATTCCTTTCTTCCTGATTAATATTTTACTCGGTTATTCCTCTTTATAGTCTCCGCTGCAAAACTCGGTAAATCCGGCTTCTTTATG
>CAYFWR010000023.1:0-11219 GCA_964346865.1 uncultured Candidatus Saccharibacteria bacterium | reverse complement strand
AAGCTAAAGTATTAACATAAAAGACTGTTTGCATCGGGGTCGTTTTATAAAGCTGGTTTAAAATCTTTTTAGGATAGGCTTCCTTTTTTAAGTCTAAAATGATTTGAACTCCTCCACGACTGGATTCATCTCTAAGATCAGTGATCCCTTGAATCTTTTTATTTTTAATCAGCTCGGCAATCCTAGTAACTAAGGTAGCTTTATTAATTTGATAAGGAAGCTCAGAAATAACAATTTTTTGACCTTTTTTATCCTCAACAATCTCAGATACCGCTCTCATTACAATCCCCCCTTTTCCGGTTCCATAAGCCTGACTAATCTCTTTTATATCATAAATTACTCCACCAGTTGGGAAATCTGGACCTTTAACAAAAAGTAAGAGGTCTTCTACAGTAGCTTCAGGGTTATCAATCAGATGAATGGTGGCATCAATGACTTCAGAAAGGTTGTGAGGAGGAATATTGGTTGACATCCCAACAGCGATTCCCATAGTACCATTAATCAAAAGGTTAGGAATCCTGGCAGGAAGAACGGCTGGTTCTTTTTGAGTATCATCGTAATTGGGAACAAAATTAATAGTTTCTTTATCAATATCAGCCAAGAGTTCCTCGGCTATTGAAGCCATTTTAGCTTCAGTGTAACGCATTGCTGCTGCTGAGTCACCATCCATTGAGCCAAAATTTCCTTGACCGTTAATTAAAGGGTAACGCATGGCAAAATCCTGAGCCAATCGAACTAAGCTATCATAAACAGCAACATCGCCATGAGGATGATATTTACCTAAAACTTCACCCACAACAGTAGCGCTCTTTCGAAATTTGGCCCCGGCCCGAAGTCCTAAATTATTCATTGCATAAAGAATCCGGCGATGGACCGGTTTTAATCCGTCACGAACATCAGGAAGAGCCCGAGACACAATAACACTCATTGCATAATCAAGATATGACTCCTCCATCTCTTGATTAATATCGCGAGGTTTTATATATCCAATCTCAGAATTATCTTTATTCTTTTGTTCTTTGTCTTTTTCTTTAGCCATTTTTTAAACAAAACTAGAGGTTTTACCTCTCTTTAATTTTACCATTTTAAACTTAATTCTTCAAGCTAAAACTAAAATTGACAAATCTATTTTTTGTTGTAACCTTTAAATAGCCAGATATGGTGGATTAAAAATTTCAGGTCATCTTAGATCATTGACTTTAATTAAGGAGGTTGAAATCAAAAGATGAAAATCGGAATCCCAAGAGGATTGCTATTTTTTAAGTACTATCCAGAATGGAAAACGTTTCTCGAAGCTTTAGGACATAAGGTCATAATCTCGCCAGAAACCAATAAGAAGATCTTGAACTTAGGATTAGAAGTAGCAGAGAACGAACTTTGTGTCTGCGTAAAAGGCTATTTTGGACATGTGCGCATTCTTGAGAAAGAAAAGGTCGAGGCAATTTTTATCCCAAGGATGGTAAGTACTGACAAAAAGGGTTTTACCTGTCCTAAGTTAATGGGGCTTCCGGACATGGTAAGATCATTTACTAAAATAGAGCTTCTTTCTCCGATATTCAATCAAAGAGAAGGTCCTAAACAAGTATCAAAGGAGCTAATAATATTAGGAGAAAAGCTTGGAAACACTAAAAAAGAGGTTAAAAAAGCTTGGGAATCAGCCATTTTGGAACAGAAAAACTATAATCAAAGATTGCTTTCTGGAGAATGGCCGATTACTCTTAAAAACCAAAAGGGAAAAAGGGAGGAATCTGACTTGACTATTGGCTTAGCAGGACATCCTTATCTTCTCTATGACCCTTATATCACCTTGAATCTTCTCCAAAAACTGACAAACAGAGGAATTAAAGTCTTGGCCCCAGAAAGTGTTCCAGAAAATGAGCGGAAAGGAGAAGTCCCTATCCCTGAAAGTTCTCATTACAAAAAGCCCTTTTTTTGGAACTTAGAGGAAGAAATCTTAGGGACTGTCAACTTTTGGTTAAGAGAGAAAGCTGTAGATGGGATAATCTATGTTCTTGCCTTTGCTTGCGGATTAGATTCTATAGTCAAGGAGTTTATTGAACACTACGCCAAGAAATCCAAGCTGCATCTAACTTCCTTGGTTTTGGACGAACATTCAGGAGAAGCTGGTTTGGAAACAAGGCTTGAGGCCTTCTTAGACTGCGTCTCACGAAAAAAAGGGGGTACTTTCTTATGTCAAATAAGACGGTAGTCGGCTTTCCCCATATGGGGGACACCTTCATTGCTCTTGAAGATCTTTTTAGACGATTGGGGGTAGATTATGTTACTCCGCCGCCAAACAATAGTGAGACCCTTAGGTTGGGCGTCAAATACGCCCCTGAGATGATTTGTCTTCCCTTTAAGCTAAACTTAGGCAATTTCATCTTCACTCTTCAAGAAGGAGCCAATGTCTTGATTCATGCCGGTGGATGTGGGCCGTGTAGGTTTGGTATGTATGGAAATACTGCTGATCTACTTCTTCACAAACTGGGATACAAATTCGAAATGCGGATTCTTGAACCTCCGGGGAGCCAAGGCCTAAAAGTCTTTGCTAACTTTTTTAAGTCCTTTGCTCCTCAAAAGTCTTATTGGCAACTCTGGAATATCATTAAGACCTCTTACAAGAAAAAACAAGCCCTCGATTTTCTTGAAAAAGAAAGTCTTTTCGTCAGAACTTTTCAGGTTGAAAAAGGAGCCACAGATAAGGCATTAAAAGATGCTAAGAAACTGATTGCCGAAGCAAAAGATCTGCGGGAAATCGAAAAAAATCTTAAAGAGGGGAAGAGACTTATTCAGACGGTTGAGCAAGATAAGAGTCAAGAAATCCTAAGAGTCGGTTTAGTCGGCGAGTTCTTCCTTCTCCTTGAGCCATTTATCAACTTTGATATAGAAAAATGGTTGGGAGTAAGGAAAGTTTTTGTCAAACGAAGTGTCTATCCTTCTGATTGGATTGCTCCTAGAAAAAATAATCTTGTTTTGGAAATTCCTCAAGAGGCTATCTATCGAGCAGCCTCTCCATTTCTTAGTTACTCTGTGGGAGGCGAAGGACGGCCTACAATTGGACTTTCTGTTCTTTTCGCTGAGGAAGCATTCGATGGAATAATCCACCTTATGCCCTTTACCTGCATGCCGGAAACTATTGCAAAGCAGATTTTACCCTTAGTCTCTAAAGAGTATGAAATTCCAGTAATGACCTTGGTGATTGACGAACAAACTGGAAAAGCTGGCTTAGTTACTCGTCTGGAAGCCTTTTTAGACCTTCTTTGGAAGCGCCGAGAAAAGAAAGGTGAGTTAAAATGAATGGTTATCTTGGGATTGATGTTGGGTCGGTCAGTACCAACTTGGTAATTATTAATGGCTCCAATGATGTTGTGGCTTCTGTCTATATTCAAACTAAGGGTCAGCCGATTAAGGCGGTACAAGACGGATTAAGGGAGCTTCAAAGTAAGATTCCTCCCGATATTGAGATTAAAGGGGCGGGGACTACCGGCAGTGCCCGGTACCTCTCAGGAGTAATTGTAGGCGCAGATGTTATTAAAAACGAGATTACTTCTCATGCTGTGGCGGCTATTCATAAAATTCCTGATGTTAAGACTGTTTTGGAAATCGGAGGGCAAGACTCAAAGTTAATTTTGATTCGTAATCAAGTAGTCGTGGATTTTGCGATGAATACAGTTTGTGCTGCTGGAACCGGCTCATTTTTAGATCATCAAGCATCTAGATTAGGTATTCCCATCGAAGAATTTGGCACCTTTGCTTTAAAGGCAAAAAATGGTGCCCAGATTGCTGGCCGCTGTACCGTTTTCGCTGAATCCGACATGATTCATAAACAACAAATCGGCTATGCTACAGAAGATGTTATATATGGTCTCTGTCAGGCTTTAGTGAGAAATTATCTTAACAATCTTGGCAAAGGGAAAGAACTTCTGACTCCGATTGTTTTCCAAGGTGGAGTGGCTTTTAACCCTGGGATTAAAAAGGCTTTTGAAGAGGCCCTGAATTCTGAGGTTATTATCCCACCCCATCGTGAGGTAATGGGAGCTATTGGAGTTGCTCTTTTAGCTAAAGAGAAGATGCAGAGGAAAGAGAAGAGTGACTTTAAGGGATTTGAAGTCACTAACCTTTTATATCAAACTTCGAGTTTCCAATGTAAAGGCTGTTCTAACAACTGCGAAGTTGTAAAAATCCAAGTCGAAGACAAAACTCTTGCTCGTTGGGGTGGTCGTTGTGGGAAATGGGAAATAGAAGAAGTAGAACCTGAAACATCCCAAATAACAATTTAAGCACCGCTTAGTGTAATTAAGATTTATTCTTGATTACAAGCGGTGCTTCTTCTTTATAGTCACGAATTTTTATCACGAATTATATCTCGAATTTTTGTCTCGAACTATCTCTAATAATATCCCTTAGTAACTTATAAACTTACCAACTTATAACCTTATATATCTAGATTTTTTACCTTTTTGGCATGGGTTTGGATGAAACGTTTTCGGGAATCAACTTCACCACCCATTAACATAGTAAAAACTTCATCAGCTTTTTCAGCATCTTCCATGGTAACTTGAAGTAAAATTCGATTCTCGGGATTCATAGTTGTTTCCCAAAGTTGATCTGGGTTCATTTCTCCAAGACCCTTGTATCGCTGGATATTTATACCACTAATCTTTGCTGGTTCCCCTTCCCCCTCAGTCTCTGACACTTCGGCCTCTTCTTTTTTTGATTCGACTTTTTCTGAACTTGACTTCTTAATATCTTTTGTTAACTTTTGTAAACTTTCCAAAATCTCTGCTTTATCTTCTTCGGTATAAGCATATTTTTTTTCTTTCCCTTTTGTAATAGCGTATAAAGGCGGTTGGGCAATATACAAATTACCGTTTTTAATCAAATCAGGCATATAACGATAAAAGAATGTTAAAAGTAAGGTTCTAATGTGAGCGCCGTCAACATCAGCATCAGTCATAATAATAATTCGACCATAACGAAGTTTAGAAAGATCAAATTGATCAGCAATTCCAGTCCCCAGAGCAATAATTAGAGCTTTTATTTCTTCTGAAGCCAAAGCTCTATCTAAACGATATCGCTCAACATTTAAAATTTTCCCTCGAAGAGGTAAAATTGCTTGAAACGCCCGATCTCGACCTTGCTTAGCTGAGCCACCGGCTGAATCTCCTTCTACAATATAAAGCTCAGATCTACCTGGATCTTTTGCACTGCAGTCAGCTAATTTCCCCGGTAAAGTCATTCCCTCTAAGGCTCCTTTTCGAATTACAGTTTCTCGAGCTGCTTTGGCCGCCATTCGAGCCCGAGCCGAAAGTAGACATTTTTCAACAATTCTTTTGGCTTCATTAGGGTTTTCTTCTAAATAGTAAGTTAAATACTCCCCTAAAACATTTTCTACAAAAGTTCTTACCTCTGGATTTCCTAATTTAGCTTTAGTTTGTCCTTCAAACTGGGGACTAGGAAGTTTAACTGAAACCACAGCTGTTAAACCTTCTCGCATATCTT
Source organism: uncultured Candidatus Saccharibacteria bacterium (assembly GCA_964346865.1). Taxonomy (GTDB): domain Bacteria; phylum Patescibacteriota; class CPR2; order CAYFWR01; family CAYFWR01; genus CAYFWR01. The sequence continues at coordinate 5,717 of CAYFWR010000023.1, read as the reverse complement.
CACCTGTTAAATTCCCATCTGAATCCTTGAGGATATTATTCTTTCTAGCATAGTCGTTAATACAACGAGTTAAGGCCCCTCGAAAACCAGTTAAATGAGTTCCCCCTTCGCTAGTATTAATAGTATTAGCAAAACTTTGAACATTCTCTGTAAAACCATCAGTATATTGAATGGAGATCTCGATGATAATGCTGTCAGCTGTCTTTTCAACATAGAAGGGTGGGTCATTAAGCGGTTCTTTATTGCGATTCAAGTATTTAACATATGATTTAATTCCTCCTTCAAAATAAAAACCATATTCTTCTCCGATCTGCTCATTAATAAACTTGATTTTTACTCCTTTGGTTAAGTAAGCTCGATGTCGAAGGTGATCTACAATAGTTTTATGATCAAAACTGATATCAGAAAAAATTGTAGGATCAGGACTAAAAATAACCTTGGTCCCAGTATAATTTGCCTTACCAACTGTCTCGACCTTAGTAATAGGCTTCCCTCTTCTGTATTCTTGAGCATAAAGTCTACCTTCTCGAGCTACCTCGGTCCGTGCCCACTCTGAAAGAGCATTAACAACTGAGACTCCAACTCCATGAAGTCCCCCAGAAACTTTGTAACCAGCTCCACCAAACTTTCCTCCAGCATGAAGCATAGTCATTACCGTTTCTAAGGCTGATTTTTTAGTTTGGGGATGTTTATCTATTGGGATTCCCCGACCGTTGTCAATTACAGTAACTTTGTTATCAGAATGAATAATAATTTCGATATAACTACAAAATCCCGCCATCGCTTCATCAATAGCATTATCAACCACTTCCCAAATCAAATGATGAAGTCCGGGAGAACCGGTATCTCCAATATACATTGCTGGTCGTTTTCTAACCGGTTCGAGTCCTGTTAAAACTTGAATATGTTCAGCTTTGTAGTCTTTGGTTTGATCTGGAGTTTTAATATAAGTCTCTTTAGAGATCTTTGGTTCCTTTAAAACTTGAGGCTTTTTCGATTTTGGCTTAATTTTTACAGCTGGATTTTTGGATTTGACTTTTTTAGTAACCAAAGTCTTTGTTATACCCTTTGGTTTTTTTGCTTTAGTTTTTATCTTAGAAACTTTAAAACTATCAGCCTTCTTTTTGGAAGTCTTTGACTGAGCTATCTTTTTGGTTGTGAATTTTATCTCTGTCATATTAAAATACCCAAATAAAGCCACTTTTGTGGCCAAAAATTTTGAATTTTAGAACCATCTCTTCACTATTTAATTGTAGCAGATTTGAATTCGAAACGCAAGCTCCAAAAAGCTTGCGTTTAAAAGTTTAGAAGTAGAACAAATTTTTTATTTTAATGATAGCTTGAAAGTTTCTCCTTTATCTTAAGTTAAGCTAAATTTATTCGAAATCTTATCTTAGAACTCTAACTCCAAATCTTTTTACCAATGAATTACGACTGGAGTACCTATTGGAGCCCAATTGTAAACCCAGTAGGCAGCATCATTAGGAGCATTTACACAACCATGGCTCATTGGATGGCCGAAATTATTGTGCCAGTATGTACCATGAATACTATAAGGTCCTGTAAACCAAGAGACCCATTGGACATTGGGAAGATAGTAGTCTTCGCCATACATTAAAACTGAAGCATTTTTACCGTAGATCGGAAAAGTCCCAACTGGAGTCGGTCCAGTAAGTCCGGTAGAAACTAAGGTAGAAAAAACTTGTTTCTTATTTTCAAAAGCAGTTAAGGTCTGGGTTGAAAGATTAATATCAATATATTTTACCCAATCGTAAACAACAGCCCGATTAACTTTCAGTTTGGGCTCAACTCCATACATTGGTAAATCCATTACTAAACTTTTATTGCTGTTAAATGAATTTTTTATCTGATTAACAACTGTATTCACATTTAAAGCTAACCCACTTTTTCCTTCTTGAGTAATAGTCTCTTTTTCATTTTCAACATAAACTATTCGGTCTTGCGCTGGGATATTTACCTGAGAAGCAACCCAATTGACGAACCCATAGATTTTATCAGTATTAACATCAACTCCAACCTTTGGGTTCCCATTCTGGTCGGTAATTTCTGGGAAAGTAAGCCAACTCCCAATTTCAATTCGGCTGGGTTTAAAAACTTGATTATCTTTTTTTAGAACAATTTCTTTGTTCAGCCAGTTTAGAGCGATGGCTTTGGCTTCATTGGTTCCATTCTCAGCAATTGTCGGATTTACTTCTTTGACAATTAAATTAATTTTACTTGAAGAAAGACTGTTTAAGGAATTAAGAATTGAATTTTTAATACTAGCGAGATTAACTTTTTGCCCGCTTGATGCAGGAGTAACTTTAATCTCACCATTTTCTACTACCAGTCCAGCATTTTTAGCAGCAATGTCAAACTTTTCAGAAAGGGAAGAAAGGTAAGTTTGAAGCTTATCTTGATCTATTTTGTAGCTCAAATTTGTTAAATTGCTGTTTTTGGCTATTGTTAGGACTTGAGTTTTAATATTCCCCCAAATACTGCCGGTCCGACCAACAGAGTAGGCTTGGTTTACTGCTTTCTTTATATTATAGGAAACCCCAAGTTCTTCGAATTTTGGCTTAAGCTCTTCAGAAGGAGCGACAATAACGATTGAAAGGCTATTTAACTTTTGATCTAAAATTTTGATAGCTTCACCTTTGGTTTTACCGTCCAAGTTATAGTCTAAAACTTTGACCCCAGGATAGATTACACCATCGTAAAAATTCTGATAAGAATAAATAGAAGAGGCTAATAAACAAAAAATAGCCACCGCAAAAATTGTGACTACTTTTATTTTTATAAAAACAGGTTGTAAGTTTTCTTTTTTTAAATTAACCAAATAAGAAACTTGATGATAATTTCTTTCTTTTAAAAGTTCGAAAATGATTTTTTTAAGAACACCTTGAGTTTGTTTTTGGCTCTTCTTATTTGTCTTAGAAGTTTTTATTTTTGGGAATTTTAAAATATCAGTAATAACCTTTGCCATTTTTGTTTTCCCCTTTTATTTTTGTTTTTGTTAACTTTTGTTATCTTATGTAAATTTATTATAACAAAAAAAGCCTATGTTGTCAAGACAAACATAAGCTTTTATATCTTTGGATTTTAATTCTTTATCTTCTCATTTTAGCTTTATATTTTTTCTCTAAATTAGAGATGATTTTGGTTTGGATTTTAAGAACTTCTTCTTCAATTAAAGTCTTTTTATCTGACTGATAGGTAACTCTAACAGCAAGACTCTTTTTAGCTTTGCCAATTTTTCCGCCGGTATAGACATCGAAAAGTTCAACACTTTTAATCAAGGTATTAGTCTTTTTGATCTCTTTAATAATATCAGAAACTTTTACCTTCTTATCTAAAACAAAAGCTAAATCATAGATTACGGCTGGAAATTTAGGAAGAGATTTAAATTCTCTTATTTCGGTAGTCAAAGATATGATCTTATTAAAATCAAGGTCAAAAACAGCAACCCGGCTTTTTATTCCAAACTTAGAAAGAACATCAGGATGAATCTCGCCAACTACTCCAAAATTTTGAGAACCAATCTTAATTTCTACTACCCTACCAGGATGTAAGTATTGAAGTCTGGCGTCTGAGGCCTGACAGCTAACATTACCAATCCCCAATTCCTTTACCAACAACTCTGCGACTCCTTTGGCTTGATAAAATTCTTTTCCCTCGGTATATTTAATCCCCTTTGTTTCTCCGCCTAAAATCGCTCCAGTTAACCTTATCTTTTCATCTGGTAAGATAGCTTTAGATCTACTATAAATTTTGGCAATTTCAAAAATTTTTATTTCTTCAAAATCTCTATCATTTTCTGCCACTATCTCTAATAAAGACGGGACAAGTGAGGTCCGCATATATTCCTGTTCGGAACTTAAAGGATTAGAAATTTTTAGAGCTTTTTTAGAATCAAACCCAATTTTTTCTAAAAGTTCTTTGCTTATAAAAGAATAGCTATAAACCTCTGTCAAGCCAGTGCCACAAAAAATATCTCTAACTTTTTCTGACCAAACATTTTCCAAATTTTCCTTGAATTCTGGTAATTTACCACCAGGCAAGGTGCTTGGAAATTTATCATAGCCATAAATCCGAGCTATTTCTTCTATTAAGTCTTCTTCGATACAAACATCCAAACGCCACCAAGGAACAGTTACGGCAATGTAGTCACCTAAGTCTTCTACATATCGCCGAGCTCCAAGGTAATCGGGAGCTTTTATAAAAACTGCTACTGACTGCTGATGAACAGCCTTATGCCCTTTCTCGAGATATCTTTTTGATTTTGAATTGTATTCAAATTTAACTGAGTCAATAACCTTTCCATTGCCAATATAGACCCCAACATGACCTACGCCTTTAGGGTATTTTTTGGTCCTTCTAGGACTGTGGCCAATATAAAATAGAAGATCACCAGGTCTAAAATCAGAATCTTTTATTTTTATTCCTTTATCATATTGATCAATCGCTGTATGGCCAATATCAATTCCGATCAAAGAATAAAGATAATCAGTTAAATAAGAACAATCAAAAGCGCTTATTCCATCTTCTTTGAAATTAGCACCATATTTGTAGGGCTTCCCTAAGTGTTTTTTGGCCTCTTTTGCAATATCAAACTTTTCGGCTTCGAAACCAAGAGATCTTAAAATACTAACAATTTCTTTTTCGGAAATATCTAAGCCGAGAATTTTTCTGACTTTAGAGATTTTAAGTCCAATATGTCGAATCCAAATCCATTTACTTAAAACATCAACCCGCCCCAAAAGAACCTTGCCTCCACAAATTTCTTGTATTAGTTCGGCGGCTCGATCAATAGCAATTTCATTTAAAGGCATTGGGATACCTTTTTCAAAACGATTGGAAGATTCTGAACGCAATCCTAACTTTTTAGCTGTTTTTCTAACCGAAGTGGGGTTAAAAGTAGCTGATTCTAAAATTATAGTTTTTGTTTCCTCACTAACTTCCGAGTTGGCTCCGCCCATTACTCCGGCTATAGCAATTGGCCCGCTTGGACTAGTAATAGCCAGCATATTCGGATCTAATTTTCTTTTGGTTCCATCAAGCGTCTCAATTTCTTCACCCGTTCTTGCTTTTCGAACAATAATTTCTGCTTTCTGTTTTCTATTTTCTGTTAGCTTATCAAAATCAAAGGCGTGTAAAGGTTGTCCCCACTCAAGCATCACATAATTGGTAATATCAACTACATTATTAATAGGCCGGATACCGCAAGCACTTAATCTGTCCTGCATCCATTTTGGCGAAGGGCTAATTTTGACACCTTTAATCACTCGTGCAATATATCGTGGACAAAGGCCTGGGTCTTTAACTTCGACTTCGATATAATCTTCCGTCTTTTCAGGAATTTCTTTGGCCTCAGACTTCGGACTTCGGACTGCAGACTTCTCTATTACTGAGATTTCCCTAGCAATTCCGATGATACTCAAAAGATCGCCGCGATTTGGTGTAATTTCACATTCCAAGACCGCTTCTTTCCCTAACTCATTACTTAGATTTGCACCAACTTTTGACTCCGGGTCCAAAACCATAATTCCGGTATGGTCATCAGAAATCCCCAGCTCAGCTTCCGAACATATCATTCCCTGTGATTTAACTCCTCTAATTTCAGTTTCTTTTACAATAAACTCTCCAAACTCAGCACCAACCAAAGCCACAGGTACCTTTTGATTAATTTCTATATTGGGAGCTCCACAAACAATCTG
>CAYFWR010000022.1:6493-11347 GCA_964346865.1 uncultured Candidatus Saccharibacteria bacterium | reverse complement strand
GTTAATAGCTAAATAACAAAATAACTTAGTAACCTATATTAGTTTGTAAGTTTATAAGTTGCTAAGTAATTTTCTTCCTAGTAACTTACTAACTTACAACTTAATAAATTATTTGAAGTCCTTTTCTGTGAAGGTCCGTTTTTCTAAATATTTTTTATATTGAGTGGGATTTTGGATTTTTTCAATTGCCCAATTGTAGACATCAATATGTTGCTCAGCTACTTTTGGCCAGTCAAGGGTCTCTTTAACATACCTAAGAGCTTTTTGAGATAATTTTTTTCTTAACTTATCCCCTTTAAGTAACCTTATAATCGCTTTCCCAAGCTCCCGATTATTATTAACAATCAAACCAGCTCGACTTGACTGTATAGAAGATTTAAGTCCTTCAATTCCTGAAACTATTGCCGGTACCCCAGCGGTATAGGCATGGGCTAAATTACCAGATTGGGAAGCAAAAATATAAGGCAAAACAGTCAAATCAATAGCACTAATAACCTCAATATGTTCTTCGGGTGAAAAAGCTCCTACTAAAGCTCGAATTGAACTTTCAGCCGGGCTCTTACTAATCATCCCTAAAATCTTCTTTTTATAAGCCAACCCGGTTGGGCTTCCTGGCCGAGCATCTCCTGCCACTACCAAAAGAGCTTCTGGAACTTTTTTAACAATCTTAGGCCAGATCTCAATTACTCGTTCAAAAGCTTTATTGGGCTCCCACCAGCCAAAGAGACCAACTACCTTCTTTTCCTCCCACCCTCTGATTTTTTTCTGTTCTTTTTTACTTAAAAGCTTATCTAATCCCCAGGCACCATGAGGAATCACAAAGATATTATGGATTTTGCGGCCCAAATTTTTAGTTAAACCCTCTTTCTGATAAGGTTCATGAACAATATTTGCAGTAGCTAAACCCATAATATGATCGTAATAAATGGCTTCGGGAAGAGTCATTTTACTATAAACTGAATGATATGTAATTGCTGTTGGCCGGCGCTCAATCTTCCAGCGCAAAATCGGGTCCGCCAAAAAAGAGAAAGAATTTTCAGGACTAAAATCATATTTGGTCCCAATCAAAGGAGTGTAAATTGCAAATTCATGTTGGATATGAACAATATCGGGATCGACCTTTTCAATAGTTCGATACATCGGTACAAACCAATCATATCGCCGCATATCAATTGCCCGATAAATGTTTTTTTCTCCTGGTATTCCTCCATCTAAATGACAAACAATATGGACTTCATGGCCCAGTTTTCTTAAGGCAGAAACTAAGTCTGCTGAATAAGTAGCAATACCACACTTTCTTGGCGGCCAGGTAGAGACGAGGACGATCTTTAGTTTTTGATTCTTATTCATACTAATAACTGATAAGTTTTTATTATGACTCTACCGCTTTTGTTGCAAGTAATGCAACTCTCAGACTTTCTCTTGCATCTTTTAAACTAATTCTTGGCTTATATTTAGGATTTTCGACTGACTTTATTAAATCTCGCATAATTTCTTGGATGTTCTTTTGATATAATTCTTTTTTAGTATAAGGTAATTTAGTAATCTCTCTTCTAACTCTACCATTAACTAATCCCTCAAGTCTAAGTTTTAAAGGAATCCAGCCTGAAATCTCAATATAACCCCTCTCGTAGCTAAGTCGACTCACTGACTTTTCTATAATATAAGGTTTATCAAAGGCATGAAAAAAACTAGCCAAAACTCCATTTTTATATTTTAAAGCTGTAAGAATTTTTTTATTTCCTTTTTCGGTTTTAAAGCTAACTGGTTCTGAATCTATAATTTGACCAAAGATATCAAAAAAGTGGACTCCGTGTTCAATTAAGATCCCTCCGCTTCTTTTCTCATCCCAAAACCAGTGATCTTCCGGTAAGGTTTTAGCATAATTTTCAAAATTTACCTCTTGAAGTTCTCCAAAAAATTTCTTTTTAGTCTCCTCTTTTATTTTTTCGTAGATTGGATTATAGCGCATTACATAATTTATAATGCTTTTGACACTATTCTTATTGATAGTCTCGATAACTTTATCAGCATCTTTTAAGGTTAGGGCCAGAGGTTTTTCTAAGACTAAATGTTTTCCGGCACGAGCAGCCGCAATAGCTTGTTCAGTGTGAAGAAATGGCGGAGTGGCAATAAGAACTATATCAATTTTAGGATTTTTAAGAAGTTCTTTATAATCAGTATAAGTTAAGGGGATTTGAAATTTTTTAGCACATTTCTTAAGCTCAGTTTTGTGGGTTCGACAAATCGCTAAAACTTCTATCTCAGGCATCTTATTGTAGGCTTCAATACAAAAAGACCCAAACCCCCCACAGCCAATAACTCCAACTTTATACTTTTTTTGAGTCATTAGTATTTGAGATTAAAATAACTCTGTTAAGCTCAAATGAGCTAAAAGGTAAGAAACAGTCGACTCTGCCCCTTGGTTTATATTAACTCCGTCTTTTGTTAAGCCATCAAAAACTGCTCCAGTTTTTTGATCTACCACTTTCCCTCTTCCAATATTTTCCCCATAAAACCAACCAAACCAATCGTAAGATTCTTTTAAATATCTCTTGTTTTTAGTAGTTTTATAAGCCTGAGTTGAGGCAAGAACCATATTAGCTGGATCAACTGGCTGTTGGTCGAAAAGGGCTTTTGTTCCCTTGTTTTTATACCAACCAGCCTGACCAATTGCCGAAACTACTCCTTTATGTCGACAAATCTTAAGAAGAAAATCAAAACTTTCTTTGGCAACTTCTAAATATTTTTTATCTTTAGTTAAATTATAAGCTAAAAATAAGCTTAAGGGCAATATTGCATTTGAATAGGTCAAATTCTCTTCAAACCATTTCCAATTTCGAGTTTGATTTTCTTTATAAAGACTAACTAGACTATTAGCTAAGACACGAGTTCGTTTTTTATCTTTAAGCCACCAGAGTCCTATTAAAGAAAAAGCCTTAGCTCTTGGTGAACTAAGACTTAAAGTTAAATCAAGGCTTTTTTTAAGAATTTTATTTGTTCTCTTTTTAAACTCTAAATCTATTCCTTTTTGCCCAACAGTGTATCCTAAGGCCCAAATAGTTCTCCCAAATGAGTCTTCTGATCCTTCTTTATCTAAAAATTTTCCTTGATAACTTTTAAAATTATGGAATTTGTGATTATGATTTTGAGCCTTTTCAATAAAATTTAAATAAATTTCCGCTAATTTAAAAAGGGACTCATTTTTAGCCGCCTCTTTAGAAGACAAAGGTCGAGCTAAATAAAGTCTCCTATATTCTAAAACAGCAATTAGCGCCCTAGCTATATCATCAATACTGTATCCCACTTTGGGATCTGGAACCGATCCAATACTATGTTGAAGAATTCCGTCTTTAGTAGTCAGTCGCCTAAGATGATTTAACTTTGGCGGTTTTTTTAAGATTTCTTTTAATTTTTTTCTCATTTTCGCTTGCCTCTTTGGCTATAAGACAGAAGAGATCCAAGTGTTTTAAAGCAACATTAGTCCAGATCATCTGTCGGCCATAAGCATAGGCATTCCTTTCTATTTCGATTCTTTTTTCCGGATGGCTCAAAAGATAATTGACCTCTTTTGTTATTACGAGGGAATCTTTGAAAGGAACTAAAATCCCGCGGTTCTCGGCTAAAACATTTTGAGCATATAGATAGGGAGTTGAAATACAGACTCGTCCCGCTCCTACTGAATAGGCCAAAACGCCCGAGGTAAGCTGCTGAGGATTAAGATAGGGAGAAATAAAGATATCGGTAGCTCTCAGGTAATTAACAAGCTCGTCTAAGGACAAGTATCTGTTATCAAAAAGAACATTCTTCTGTAATTTTAATTTAGAAACTAAAGTTTCTAATTCTTTTCGGTATGTCTCCCCTTCTTTTTTACAAACTACAGGGTGAGTTTTCCCTAAAATAATATATAAAACATTAGGATGTTCTTTGACAATATCTGGCAGGGATTCTAAGGCGTACTCTATTCCTTTGCCTCGGTTAATTAACCCAAAGGTACAAAGTACATCTTTTCCAGAAAATCCCAAAAGGTTTTTGTAGTGATCTTGGGGGCCGTAAGGAATGTCAGGAACCCCGTGATATATCAAAACAATCTTTTTTCTTTCAACCCCATATAATTTTACCAATCGTCTTACCGCTTCTTCGATCATAACAACAACGGCCTTGCTTATCTTTGTCAACTCTTTTACAACCTTTCTTTGTTCAGAAGATGGTCTTGAGAGAACAGTATGGAAGGTGGTAATAAGTGGTTTTTTTATTTTTTTAGCCAGAGCAAGTACATATTCTCCTGAATACTCCTCAATCTTTCCTCCAAAAAGCCCGAATTCATGCTGAAGATTAACAACCTCGGCGCTTGATTGATTGATATAGTCGGCAGTTTTATAATAACTACCTAAATCGTCTTGATCAATTCTAAACTTAACCTCCCAAGGATAATCATAATGATTTCCACAATCGTTAATAGCGGTTATCTCAGATAAGCATTGAGGATTTAAAAGATTGATTGCTGTAGTTAAATCCTTGGTATAGGTTGCTAGTCCGCACTGTCTGGGAATATAGCTTGAGATATAAATTACCCGAACCTTTCTTTCTTCCCTGGCTAATCTTTTAGCATACAACTTTGCCATCCTACTACCTCTTACTTGCCCCCAAAAATAGTCTTTTTTAACTTAAAAATCAGAGTTTAAATAAAAAAGCTCGCATCCTAAAGCAAAAAAGATTATACCACAAAAATCAATAAAAACAAATGGGTCTAGATTAATAACTAAAAAGATCTTCCGATTTTAAGGCTTTTTTAAAAGTGGTGGTATGAGATTTTAGAGCTTCAAGAGATTTATCTTTAAGCTCTTTATTTTT
>CAYFWR010000022.1:4542-6393 GCA_964346865.1 uncultured Candidatus Saccharibacteria bacterium | reverse complement strand
TTATAAGAAAGCCATTCAAGGTTTGATAGGCCACTGTTTACATATTCTGGTATTCTTAGAGCAAGATCTTTATAAAGAGAATTTTCTCTTTTTTTACTAAAAAATTTATAGAAAATAATTTCGTTTCGAAAATTTCGATCTGTAAAGTCAGTGGTATTTTTTTGAAAGACTTTTTTATTCCCAATTCTTGTTTTAAAAAAGAATTTCTCTCCTTTTTTATCTTTACAAAAAGATTTAAAAAAATATTGGCTTTGTTTAAAAGCTAAATCAATGCTCTCTGTTGGGATAAAAGAAAGTTCTTTAATCTTTTTCGATACCTTGGGTTTAATTTTTGAGAGAATTTCGGGACTCATTAAAAAATCTCCTTAGATTATATTTCTTAGGAGAAAATTCTTAAACTTATATTACTTTCTTTTAGATCTTTGGTCAAGACTTTTTAATTTTTCTGAATTAGCATGACAAATAGCGATCGCTAAGGCGTCAGCAGCGTCATCAGGCTTAGGTATGTCTGTTAAATCAAGTAGAGTTTTAACCATTTTTTGAATTTGAACTTTTTCGGCCCGGCCATAACCACAAATTGCCTGTTTAACTTGCAGGGGAGTATATTCAAAAATGGGGATACCTGACTCCTTGGCTGCTAAAAGAACTATTCCCCTTGCCTGTCCAACTTTTAAAGCAGTCTTAACATTAGCAGCAAAAAAAAGTTCTTCGACACAAATAACATTAGGGGCTTCTTTTTTTACAACCTTTTTTAATTCTTTAAAAATAACTGATAGACGATCGGCTGGATCAAGATCCTTTGAAGTTTTTATACAACCATAATCTAATAACTTTAATTTATCCTCTGTTTTCTTAATTAATCCATAACCGGTGGTGGCGGTGCCGGGATCAATTCCTAAAATAATCATTATTCACCTTATTCCCCTTTATTTCCCCTTATTAATCTTTATTCTCTTTTATTATATGTGACCATATTCGCGATTCTATATTAGCGACCTTATTAGTGATTCGGGGATATCAAAATTAGTATGAACCTCAGAAACATCATCTAAGTCTTCCAGAGCTTCAACGAGTTTTAAAACCGAACCTGCTTCTTTTTCGTTAGTAATTTTAATTTCTTGCTTTGGGATAAAAGCGATTTCAGAAGCAATAACCTTAAACTCTAAGCTTTCTATCTCCTTTTTGATCTTTTCTAATTCCCGTGGATCACAGTAAATAATTATCTGTTTTTTTTCTTCATCAACATCGGTTGCTCCGAGATCGATTGCTTTTAAAACAATATCTTCTTTTTCGGGAACCCGGTCGGAAAGATCAACAATAATTTGTCCCTTTTTTTTAAAAATCCAAGCAACTGAACCACTTTCCCCCATGTGACCACCATATCTTGCAAGAATACTCCTGACTTCGCTGGCAGCTCGATTTTTATTGCCAGTTAAAACCTGAATTAGAAGAGCCACTCCACCTGGACCATATCCTTCATAAGTGATTTCTTCAAGAATAGCTCCACTAATTTCTCCAGTCCCCCTTTTTATTGCCCGCTCAATATTATCTTTGGGCATATTAATCTCTTTGGCTCTTTCGATAGCCAAACGTAACTTAAAATTGCTAGCTGGATCACCGCCACCTTCCCGCGCCGCGACAGTCATCATATTGGTAATCTTTGAAAAAAGTTTTCCCTTCTTTTTGTCGACAATAGCTTTCTGATGTTTTATCCCCGCCCATTTTGAATGTCCAGACATAAAATCCTCCAGATTTAGTAAATAGAAAATAGCTAATAGTCACTTATATTATATCTTAATAGGTCTCGAGATAAAAATTCATAAATAAAAAGCGAGGGACTTAATCAAGTTT
>CAYFWR010000022.1:0-4442 GCA_964346865.1 uncultured Candidatus Saccharibacteria bacterium | reverse complement strand
AAATTGGTGCGCCGGTTGGGTTCGAACCAACATCCCTGGAGTTATGAGCTCCAGAGCTCTACCATTTGAGACTTACGGCGGCATATTTTTCAAGGTTCCAAACCATATTGTCTCTAAATTCACATCGATTTCGATAGACATCGGGAGAAGTGGTCGGAGCGGGAGGAATTGAACCTCACCTCTTCCTCGGATTTGGTCGAGTTGTGCACCGTACACCAGCCCCGAAAATAAAAAACGCCTTCCGCTTTTGGGAAGGCCGAAAAACTTAATTTTTAACTTTTAACTTCGAGCTTTTAACTGTCTTTTTCAACCTTCCCAATTTTAAGTACTGGTACGACAAGTACCATCATAACTGGGACAACTAATACTAATAGGAAGGTTAAATTGCGCATCTTTGAAATTTAATTTGATTCTAAGATAAAAGATAACAAAAGAGTTTCAGGTTGTCAAGAAAAAAATTTAGGCCGCTTTGCCAACACATTGATATATCTTCAAATTTTTGATCAAGCGGCCAGTTGTTGTAAGGAAAGACTTTAGACTAAAAGGGGACCATTGGTGGATCTTCGATCCGGACTGGAGATGGAAGGTTTGACAAATAATTATTTAATTCTATAATCTCATCTTTAGGACACACAATTTCACAGCCTTTTGAATTCCTGCCAGCAATAGGTCTCCATAATCCGCATTTAATTCCTCTTTCTTTTAGTTCTTTGGTAATTTCATCGATTAATCCTAAACTTTCCTCAGGTACTACTATTTTTGCCGTAGGATGAACTGTTCCTGACATTCTCATCATCTCCTTCAAAATCTTTTAATCTATATCTATACCAAAGACAATTTCTTGCCCTTAGTTGTATCAAGGTACTCATTTTACATTTACTAAAAAATGGTAAAAGTAAAATATTTGTAGTAATTCGTATGAGCCTTAATTTCTGTCCCGAAGGGACAATACAATATTCGTAATAATTCGTATCTATCAAAAAACCTCTCTTTTGAGAGGTTAGTCCAAAACTTCTTTCTAATTAATCTAGTCTAAGATCCATCTTCAAAACCAACCTCTCGAACCTTTAGTCCGAGCAGTAAAAGATTAAGTAATAATAGATTGGTTCTGAGTGTTTCCATTTATCCTGAATTTAATTGAAGGATGATTAACAACAATATAACATAAGTAAAAAGTAGTGTCAAGAATCCTAAACAAATTCCAGCCAATCTATGTATTTTGGATTAGCATCTTTGACAATCGAGTAAAAAACTTCTTGAATCCTCTTGGTAATCCTTCCTGGCTCGCCAATAGACTTATTATCAACTTTTCTAATGGGAACGATCTCCGCCGCTGTCCCGGTATAAAAAGCTTCATCAGCGGAAAAAAGTTCATTCTTTGTAATATCTTTTTCTAAAACCTCATATTCTAAATCTTTGGCAATTTTTATCACTGAATCTCTAGTAATCCCTGGTAGAATCCCTGAAGATAAAGGCGGTGTAATTATCTTTTTGTCTTTAATAATAAAAATATTTTCACCTGGACCTTCGGAAATAAATCCTTTGTAGTCCAAAAGAATTGCTTCATCTACTCCTGCATCCAGAGCCTCAAGCTTGGCTAAAATTGAGTTTAAATACTGACCAGTGGCTTTGGCCGACATTGGCAGCGCTTTTGGTGAAATTCGCTCCCAGCCAACAATTTTAGTAGTAACTCCGTTTCTCACTCCCTCTTCTCCAAGATAAGTCCCCCAAGACCAAGCCGCAATACAAACATCAACTGGTGCTTTGGCTGGAGAAAGTCCCATTTCTCCATAACCTTTAAAGACAATGGGGCGGATATAACAACTTCTAAGTTTATTAATCCTTACTAGCTCTTTTGATGCTCTAACCAAACCAACTAAGGTATAAGGAACTCTTATTTTATATACCTCTGCCGATCTGAAAAGACGATACATATGATCAGTTAATCTAAAAATTGCCGTTCCTTTTTTGGTTCTATACGCTCGGATTCCTTCAAAAACTCCGCTGCCGTAATGGAGTCCGTGGGTTAAGACGTGAATCTTTGCCGCATCCCAATCGACAAATCTGCCATTGAACCAAATTTTAGAAGTTTTAGTAATCATATAAATAGGGGTTATTAATGGATATAAGAGGTAATAAGGGGAAATAAGGGGATGATTTATTCACATAGGATTCGCATGAACTTTAACTTATGTTCACAAGGGAATATTCATATTGATTCGTAATCTCTAATATTTTCTTGGATAGGACCCCAAAACTTTCACAAAGGCAATTTTTTCGATTTCGCCTAAAGCCTCTTTGACTAACTTTTCATCTTGGTGACCACAAAAATCGACAAAGAAAATATAGTCGCCGATTTTCCCTTTAGAAGGCCTTGATTCTATTTTGGTTAAATTAATTTTTCTTTTAGCAAATTCACCTAAAAGGTCATACAAAAGTCCGGGGCGATCAACTTGAGGGTAGATGGCAATACTAGTCCGATCATATCCAGTCTTCTCTCTTCCATTTTTACCTAAAATCAAAAACCGAGTCAAATTAAATTGATTATCCTGAATATTTTCTTCAATGACTTTTAATTTGTAAATCTCGGCGGCAATTTTGGGAATCACTGCTGCTTCTCCCTTTTCTTTTGAATTAGCTAAAATTTCTGCTGACTTGCCATTTGAGGAGGTTTCAATAATTTCTACTTTGGGATAATTTTTATTTAAATAAGCCTCGCACTGAGCATAGGTTTGAGGATGAATATAAATTTTTTTCACCCCATTTTTTTGACCATTAACAACTAAATTGTGTCTTATTGGAACCACCTCTTCTTCTAAAATAGAAACGTCATGTTTCATTAAGCTATCAAGAGTCATCCCCACTGTTCCTCCAAGAGAATTTTCAATCGGAACTACGCCATACTTAACTCTCTTTTTAGAAACTAATTCTAAAACATCATAAATTGTCTTTTTAAAAATTATTTCTGCCTCTTCCCCAAAAACTTTTAAAACTGCTTCATGGGAAAAAGTTCCTTTGGGCCCAAGGGTTGCTACTTTCATGGGTTACAAATTACTACTAATATTTATACGAATTGGCTACGAATTTTATTTGTAATGATTCGCATTAAAATCATACCTTAACCATGCGCATCAATTCGTAATATTTTAAAAAGCCTCTTTTAGAGGCTAAGTTAGTTGTTTAGTTACTTTGTTATTCTGTTATTTAGTCGAAACACAAACTCAACCTCTCAAAGAGAAGCTAAAAAAGAAAGTAAAAAAGAATTTCTGAGATTGAGTTTTCATATGCTTGACTTTAGCAAAAAAATTAAAAAAGGTCAAGGGTTTTAAAAAAATAAAGGCATAGGGGTTTGTCTTAGATTTATGATTATATAATAAAATCTAAGATTCCTTACCCTATGCCTCTTCTTGGCCGACTATACTAATTCAGCCGCGCTAGGAGGATTCTTCCCCTGGAGGTCACTATCAGTTATGATACGGTTTCTGGAAACACTTTCAATCTTTTTGCCCTTCGCAGTTACAAGACTGAAAATGTTTTCTTCTCCTATTGGTACTATTTCGACAATCCTCACAAGGCCTCCCGAGTCTAAATATTTTACTAGCTCGTCTATCTCAGGATCCTTTTTTCTACTCATCTTTCCCCTCCTTTTATCTACGAATTTATCCAGAAAAAAGACTAAAGAATACTTCTTAAACCTACCAACCATGTCTAATAATTGTTGCTTCTTTTCTATTAATAACAATTTTGAGATAGATTTCTCGAAACTTTAGCTTATCTATCTTTCCTTGAATTCTTGCAAGTATATGTTCATAAATCGCTATCTTTTCTTCACTAGTCGTTTGAGCTCTAGAATCTTCTATCTTTTCTTGAGTTTTTGTGATTATGTGTTCGAAAGCCGCTAACTGTTTCTCAATAGCCGCCTGAAATTTAGACTGAAGAATCAAAAGTTTCCCTTTTTTTCTCTTGATAGCATCAATCTCAGATTTGTAAGCCTCAATCTCGACATTCATAGTTTGCCAATCACTAATCGTTGTCGTTCCAATCTCCATTACTTATTCCTCCTAAAATTTTTAACTTTAGATTAATTTGTCAAGTTACTGAACTGGGGGTAGGTGGATTTGAACCACCGACCTCACGCGGATTTTCATCCCGGTAAGACAACTAACTAATCTTAGGTGCGTTCACTTTCTGAACTATGTCTTAAGTAGACAGGCGGACTCCCACCAACCGGCATCACCTGAGATCTAGCCTTTTTAAGCCGACCTCCAAAGATCAATCAATCAACTTACCAACGTGCGCTCTCGCCTCCTGAGCTTTACCCCCAGTCCTATCAAAAAACCTTCCTTTCGGAAGGTTGTCAGCGATTTTTGTTTTTAAACTACTTTTTAGCCGTCTTGTTTTTCAACTACTACCCAACCAACCTTCCGAAACGAAGCTCGGAT
>CAYFWR010000021.1:0-11395 GCA_964346865.1 uncultured Candidatus Saccharibacteria bacterium | reverse complement strand
GTTTCTTTTGGCGTCTTTTATAGTAAACCCTTTAGGGTATCTTTTTTCGAGTTTTTTCATATTCTCTTCTAAAATTTCTTGGAAATCCCAATCAAAAAAGTTACAGATCATCGCCGCATACCACAAGGTATCCCCCAAATTTTCTTTTATCCCTTCTTCTTGACTGTTTTTGTGAACAAGGGTCTTTTTAATACAACTGGCAACATCACCAGCTTCCCCGGTAATACCCAATCCCCAAGTCATAATCTCTTCCCTCTCATTCCCGAGTTTTGCCGCCGTCTTCTTACAAAATTCCTGATATTTTTTTAGATCAATTTTTTCTTTCATGGTTATTCAAACTATTTAAGCCCTTAATGATTTTATTTAAGTCCAAATGGTACATTTTGGCGACTTGGCCGATTTTTAAGGAATTTAATTCAAATTGAGCCATCGGACAACTCATACAAGGGACACTATTTTTCTTTAAAATCTCCTCCGCCCCCGGATTTCCCAATATTTCTTTTAGTGTATTATCTTTAGTTATTTGCATTTTACTCCCTTCCTCTTTATGGTTTATTCTATTACAGCCTAATTTCTTTACCAAGGGATTACTTTAAGTTGAGGCCATATTTTTGACCATCTATTTACTTTATTTAGGTAAATCTCCTCCGTAATCTTTACTTTATTCGCTCTCACTACCATATTCAATAAATCATCTAACCCATATGTTGCATAAATAATAAACTTCCCATTGTCTTTTCGAACTCCTATTGTAGTGGCTGTCGTAGGAAATGTATCTATCGCTTTCTCCAGTGATTTATAAGGATTTATCTTATATCCAAAATGTTTCTCATACCATAAATGAACCCTTGCTTCATTTCTAATCTCTATATTTGCATCCAAATAACCAAAAAGGTTCCTACCTTTTTTAATCACCCCGTCTTCGGCCTCAAAAGAAGTATCGTTATCAAAATATACCAAATCATAATCTTTTATTCCGTTGGTAAGCTCAAACCCACTTAGATGATTCCAGACAGTATGGGCAATGCATCCGGCAGCCAAGTAATAATTTTCTAACCCAAACTTAGGAACTCTTTCTAAGATTTCTTTAATAATAGGATTTAGTATCAAAATTTCTTCAAGCCTTTCTTCACTTGTATTTTCTTTAGTTATCTTCATATTACCATTAGTTCCTCAAATAATTCACTAAACTCCTCTCTATATTCACTCAAATAAATAAGTTTTATTGGTTCAATGAATGATTCTGCGATTTTGTTTTTATTGAGATTTTCTTTAATGTCAGTAATATAAGGAACTTTCCCAAGATATTTTTTTGCAGGAATAATGTAGGCTAGTTCCTTATATCCGGCTTGAGAACAAGCGCTCATGCACATTAAGCAAGGTTCAACAACAGTAACCATAGTTAAACCCGGAGTATAATGAGATTCTTTTATCCTACAAACTTCGGAGACAAGCATTCTTTCGGAATGATCTGTGGCATCGTAATTAGAAGCAACCAAACTTTCATCCGAAGCAATAGTCTTTCCGTTCTCAATTACCAAACCTGCATTAGCAAGATTACCTCTCTCGGCAGATTTTTCCATTAATTCTTTTAAAAGGTTTTTTTGTTTTTGGTTAAGCTCCATAGAATCTCTTTAATAAAATACTATTTCATTTCAACCTATTTTTAAGCCAGGGGCACAAGCCTGAAGCTTCTACCCGTAATATATATACGTAAATCACATGAATTGAGAACGTATTTTGTCATAGAAAATTAGTTAATTTATAGAAGAAAAGGCTTATAAATTATAATTTCCTTAAAAGTTCTAAATCATTAGCAATTAAAGCTTCTTTTTTAGCCCTTGACCAGCTCTTTAATTGCCTTTCTCTTTTCATTGCCTCGGCTCTAGACGTAAATTCTTCCGAATGTACCAACTGAAAATCATTTTTATTTTGAGCGGTAAATTTGGCCGCAACCCCATACTTATGCTTTCTCTCTCTGAATTCAACATTATTAGTATGCCCGATATAAAGTTTATTCTGAGAATTCCTTAAAATATAAACCTTAAACATTTTTGTCCTTTTTATTTATTGACTAGGAGATATGAACTTCAAGGTCTTTCGACTTACTTCGTTCGCTCAAGACACTCGACTCTTGTTTTAAAACAAATGGTTGGAATCCCAACTTGCTTGGGATGGAAACCACGAGCGAATTTCGAACTCAGTGAGAAAGAAGTCGAGTGGTGGACCCGATCGGATTCGAACCGACGACCTCCACAGTGCAAATGTGGCGCTCTACCAACTAAGCTACGGGCCCTAAAATATCTATGGTCTACCCCAGAAAAAATTCCGAAGTGCTTGACCAACTATATCTAAAAACTTATCTACATAACCCAACATATAGAGAAATGAGATAATAATTATTAAAACCCCTATAATTCTAGAAAGAGTAAAGGTCCCAGTAGGACCAAAAAGTTTTTCGGCCCAGCCAACTTGGCCAGCCCAATTAATCAAGGTTCTTGTCTTCCAAACAATAAGAAAACCGATTGTAATTCCAATTAAGCCGTAAAGGATTTGATTAAACATTCTTTATACCCAGGCTCCCTGAATAAGTTTTTCTTTTTTATTATGTGACCATTTTTTTATTTGTATTTTTCTTTTTCTAACATCTGATTTACTATCAAACGCCTCTGAAATATAAACTAATTTAAATGGGCCCTAATCTATACAAAACTTAGCTCCTCTTCCAGAATTATGTCTTTTAATCTTTTCTTTTGGATCATTGGTAATACCAACATACAATCTGCCCGTTTTTGCTTCGGCTATATAAACAAACCATTTTTTCATATAATTGATACAAATTTCTATAAAAGGTCTCTCGACTTTGCTCGAGATCATTCGACTCTTAAACTTGTAAGAATTGAATGGTAAGAAGACTTATGTCTAAATAGAATGGTTTACCATGAGCGACTCCGATGTAAAATCGGAGGAGTCGAATGGTGGGCGAGGGAGGATTTGAACCTCCGACCCCTACATTATCAGTGTAGTGCTCTAACCACTGAGCTACTCGCCCCTCTATCTTTAGTAGGAAGAATTCTAACCAACTGTTCCGACGTTACAGTCGGGACTCCGACAGAATCGTCGGAGAGCTAAGCGCGCATTTTACTAAGAATAATTATTTTTTATCAGATACAAAAATAGCCAACAATAACACTGATATTTTAAAGTATTTTGGCCTTAAAATCAATGTTAATTGTTAACTTATTCTTTGAAGTTTCTTGACAACTGAAAAGTGCTGGAAATTAGAGTCTTACCCCGATAAAAATCGGGGACCGACCTAGGATAATCCCGACTTTACATCGGGAAAGTCTCCCTAGAAAGGAGGTGATCCATCCGCACCTTCCGATACGGATACCTTGTTACGACTTCACCCCAATCACCGATCCTGCCTTCTCCCGACGTAAAGTCGGGATTCGAGCATTACCGGCTTTCGTGGTGTGACGGGCGGTGTGTACAAGACCCGAGAACGTATTCACCGTGACATAGCTGATTCACGGTTACTAGCGATTCCAGCTTCATGAGGTCGAGTTGCAGACCCCAATCCGAATTGGGACCAGTTTTGATGGGATTAGCTCCATCTTACGACTTAGCGACCCATTGTACTGGCCATTGTAACATGTGTGTAGCCCAGGGCGTAAGGGCCATGCTGACTTGACGTCATCCCCACCTTCCTCCCCGTTAACCGGAGCAGTCTTTGGTGGTAAAGTGTAACACCAAATGAGGGTTGCGCTCGTTTGAGGACTTAACCCAACATCTCACGACACGAGCTGACGACAGCCATGCAGCACCGGTCTCGACGCTCCCGAAGGCACTCCTCTGTTTCCAGAGGATTCGTCGAGCGTGAACCCTGGTAAGGTTCTTCGTTTTGTATCGAATTAAACCACATGTTCCACCGCTTGTGCGGGTCCCCGTCAATTCCTTTGAGTTTTAGCCTTGCGGCCGTACTCCCCAGGCGGCTCGCTTAACGCGTTAGCTTCGATACTGAAAGGGTCGATACTTCCAATATCTAGCGAGCATCGTTTACGGCGTGGACTACCGGGGTATCTAATCCCGTTCGCTCCCCACGCTTTCGTTCCTCAGCGTCAGGTTTAGGCCAGTAGACTGCCTTCGCCATTGGTGTTCCTCCCGATATCTACGCATTTCACTGCTACACCGGGAATTCCGCCTACCTTTCCTAACCTCTTATCCTTTTAGTATCCTAACAAGGCTCTTGGTTAAGCCAAGATATTTATGTTGGGACTTAAAAGATTACCTACGAACGCTTTACGCCCAGTAATTCCGAATAACGCTTGCCACCTACGTATTACCGCGGCTGCTGGCACGTAGTTAGCCGTGGCTTATTCAACTGGTACCGTCATAATCGTCCCAGTTAAAAGGAGTTTACAACCCGAGGGCCTTCTTCCTCCACGCGACGTCGCTCCGTCAGGCTTTCGCCCATTGCGGAATATTCCTCACTGCTGCCTCCCGTAGGAGTCTGGGCCGTGTTTCAGTCCCAGTCTGGTTGATCGACCTCTCGATCCAACTACCCGTCATCGCCTTGGTAGGCCATTACCCCACCAACAAGCTGATAGGACGCAGGTTCCTCCCAGAGCGTCTTGCGACTTTGCCCCGATAATACAATCGGGGGATATGCGGGATTACCCCCGCTTTCGCGGAGCTATCCCCCACTTTGGGATAGATACCAACGTGTTACTCAGCCGTCCGCCACTCTCCGACGTAACGTCGGAGCGTTCGACTTGCATGTGTTAGGCGCGCCGCCAGCGTTCATCCTGAGCCAGGATCAAACTCTCCAAAAATTCGCTTGCGCGATAAAAAGAAAGTTTTATCCGCAAAATATACTAACTCCAATTTCCTCGCACTTTTCAATCGTCAAAAGTATTATATTTATTTTCTATTATCAAAGGTCTAAAACAAACTAAAAACATTTCAAGAATAAATCTTGACATTTTTAGTTTGTTAATTTTGAATCTAATTTTATTTTACTAAATTATCAGATTATGTCAAGATAATTTATTTCTTCCTATTTTTTCTCGAAAGCCATTTTTCTCGCCGTAATTTTTCATTAAATTCTTTTAATTTCGGCGGAAGTTTAAAGTAAAAAAGAAATCCTAAATAAAAAGCATAAATTAAAAGGGTCAAAGCCCAAAGATAAGTCCAAAATCTCATCCCTAAATAAGGAATGGCTTCAAAACGAAAAAAAGTAAAAAAAATTCCTAACATTCCCCCGATAAAAACGACCCAAAAAGTCCTTATAAGAACAGGTTTTAAAACTGGATTTTGTCTGAATTTAGTAAAAGTAATATATCTAACTAATATTGAGGTAAGAAAAATAAAAATATAAAACAAGAGCCAAGGGATGAAAAATTTAAATTCGGTTGAATTTGAAAAAAAATATCCCTTGACTAAAAACTGATTGATACCCATAATTTACTTCTCTTCTTCCCCGAAAAAATCAATCTTAGTATCACAATTAGGACAAATCATCTTTTCTTTCTCCTCTTCCATCTTACTGCCACATTTTTCACATAAGATTGGATCTTCGACTATTTCTTTGGATTGTCCTTTTCTCTTCTTCATCACTTGTCTCCTAAATTCAAACTAAAAAGAAGGGCATAATGGTAAAGTCCAGCTTCTAATTTTTTCTCCAATTTAAACCTAGTCTTTTCGCAAATCTTAATTATTTCATCCTCAGATAATCTAACTTCTATTGGCGGACCAAATGGAGTTTCAACTTTTTCCCAATCTACAACTAAAAGTTTCCCAGACTCTTTTAAAAGATCAGCTGTTTTTTTAATCACTTTTTTTCGAGACTTAATCATATACAAAATATTACCCAAAATCGCGAGGTCTACCTTAGAAGGAAGTTTTAAGTCCTCAATATTTTCAAGATCTAAAAGAACTTTTTCAATATTATACATATCCCGAAAAGCGGCTTTTCTAACGGTTAAAGAAAGCATTTCTTCATTATTATCTACGGCATAAACCCGGCCTTTATTTCCAACTAAAAGAGAGGTGGGAATAGTAAAAAATCCAGCTCCACAACCTAGGTCTACTGCCCTCATTTTAGAAACAAGCCCAGCTTCCCTAAGGATTTTCTCGGGAATCATAAATTTAGTTTGAGTTACTTCAATCATCTTAATTTATATAATAACAAACAAGTAATCTTTGTCAAACTACAAAATAAGGATAAAAAGACGCCCCGATTTAAATCGGGGCGTCTAATCTATTTGCCTAACTTCACTTTATTTTCTAGAACGAACCTTAGTGATCCATTTCCAAAGATAATCTTTTTGTCCTGAGTAAAGATAAATTCCGATAAACAAAAGCATTAAAAGTAAAATCACAATCCAAGTCGGAAGTTTTTTCTCGAGAGCAATTTCTTCTTTAGAAGCCTCTTTCTTCTCCCCTTCTCCAATAGCAACTTCCTCTCCTTTGATTTCCTCAGGAGCTTCACTAATAATTTCTTCAGAAGGAGCAGTATAAACAGCTGAAGCTAAACTAATATTTGAAATTGGTGGAGTTGGGGTTGTTGGAACCATTGAAATTTGTCTTGATGGCTCACTTTCATTCCAAGCTTTATCATAAGCAGTAATATAAAAATAGTAAGGGATACTGTTAGTTAAATTATGAATATCAAAGGTGGTAACATTTCCAACATCTAAAACATTAAAAGTTGGATTTGACTGCAGTCCATAATAAACTTTGTAGCCACCAATACCAACGCCTGAATTATCATTCGAGTTTCCCCAACTTAAATTAACTATTCCGTCGTAGGGAATAGCAATAATCCATCCCGGAGCTATAGGAGCAACGGTATCAACAACAAAGTTCTTAATAAAAATATCACTTAAATTCCCAGCTAAATCAGCTCCTTGAGCTTCAACTTCCGCCTCTCCATCATATCCGGAAACTACTTTATATTTACCAATATAAGTATTTAAAACACCTTGTTTCGAACCCATTGGAACTAACATCGAAATCAACTGATTTTTTTGAGTAACTTTAACTGATAAAGCGACACTAGAATCTGGGCCTAAGACGATAGCTGAACTTAACTCTTCAGATGAAACAACTCTAATCTCAACATCTCCCTCTCCTGCTGGATCAGGCAAAATAGAAACTTCAAGAGTAGGAGGAGTAATATCATTAACCATTATTGTTGCTTCACTTTGATATCCATAATCATTAGTTGCTACAATATAAACTAAATTATTTTCGTCAGCTTGATTATCGCCAATACTAAAGGGTCCAAAAGAACCATCAGAAGAGGCTGTAGTTGATCCTATTTCTAAGGTTAAAGCTGAGTCCTTATACACCTCAACCTCAGTATTCCCATCAATGGCTCCGACTTGTCCTTCTAAAGTATCAGCAGTCCCCGGATTATTTTGAGTTAAAATCATTTTTGAGGAATCAGGCTTAGAAAGAAGATAATAATTTTCTATTCCAGGAGTTCCTAAATCTCCGGCTCCAAAAGGAGTTGTCGAGACTCTCCAATTAGCACCAATGTTATTATCAAGACTTGGATTTATTAAAACCATTGAGGCTCCAGTTGGGTCTGGAAAGTTGGGACCTCCATCATATTCAACTCGATCAATCTCTAGCCCATTTTTATCTTCAATAATAACTTCATCACTACTATTACTAAGATTAAAACCATCATATTTATAATCGACGGTTACTCCGCCATTTGAAGAAATATCCTCATTTCTTCCTAACACTAAATAGCCACTAGGAGCAATAGTTAAAGGAATTCCTCCGGTGTCAATTTTATGACTATCTGACCCATTATCTCTTATAGTCCAACTACTAATATCAATCGAAGAACTACTATTGTTGTAAATTTCAAACCACTCCCCATCCAAATCAGCTACCGCGGAAGGATCCTGCATAATTTCATTAATTATAATATAAGAGGAAGGGACAGTTGCTTCAGATACCTGAGGTGAAATCAAGACAAAAAATAAAGCAATTTGGAGAATAAAAATCATATTCATCAAAATTGCTAATGGTTTTTTAAGTACTTCTAATTTATCCATCTCTATAATTTAAGGCCGCTTTTCCGTTGATTAATTTAACGAATTTGCCGCCCTGACTCCCAAAAATCCTAATTTGGAGTAATTATACTATTCCATAATGCTTTTGTCAAGATAAAATTTTATAAATTATAATTTTGTTAACTAATGTAAATATTTGGTAATTTAATTTTTATTTTTGTATAAAATTTTTGTTCGAATTGGAATAATATTTTTGTTCAGATATTTAAAAATATACTAATTAGGATTTTGTTCAAAAACTACTGCTGTCTCTTTTTCTAAAAGAAGAAATGCTTTTTTTACCTCTCCTTGGGTATAACCACCATTAATTAGAGCTTGTTTTAATGATTCTAAAGGATATTTACTCTTATTTTCTTTTAAGTATATAAGGGCTTCCCGAATTCTCTCTTGACTTATAGAATTGTATGTAGAAGATGGTGATTGTTGGTTTAACTGCTGATTACTATAAATTAGAATATTCTCTCTTTTTTTAAATTGGCTAAACAATAAAACAACTAAAATAATAATTAGAATTACTGAATATTGGCCTAGACCAACAAAAAGCATAAAATTATAAGCTCCATGGCCTAAAATTGCAATAAACAGACCCTTTCTTATTAGTCTTTTTGAATTAGCACTATCAAATCTTGCCTGGCCCAAATAAAATCCAATTGTCCCGGAAAAAGCAGTATGGGCCAAAGTTGCTAAAAGAAAGCGCCCAGCAAAAAGGATAATTAGAAAGACATAAGGAGCAGTAGTTGCAAAAGAAATAGAAAAGCCAAAATTTTTAAATAATGTAAATATTTTCTCTGAACTTAAAGCTATCTCTCCAAAATACAAAAGATTTTCTAAAAAAGCAAAACCTAGAGCTGTTGCCACTAAATATTCAATACCATCAATAACCTGATTAAAATATTTTGATTCCCAGACTAATTTTTTGGCCGAAAAATATTTTATTAATTCTTCAGTTGGCCCAACAATTAGAAATAAAAATAAAGAATTAACTAAAATAAAGTTTAATGTTAATTCTTGATAAATTTCTTTATCTAAACCAAATATAAAACTAAATCCTTTCTCTATCCCATAAGCCAACCCAACTGCAACCATTCCTAACAGAAATAATTTGAAAATTAGTTTCCTTGGCTCAGGATCATACTTATCTTTTCTTCTATAAATCCAGAGCCAAAAAAGACTAGGAATAAAAGCAAAAATAATTACTAAAACCCAAATAATTGGCTGATTAATTCCAAAAGAAGCTTGAGCCTTTCTATCTCCTTCGGCACTTAAATCTTTAATCTCAAATTCAATTGACTCTGCATCTTTCCCATTAATTAAAACGGTAATTCGATGTTTTCCTAAAGGAAAAGTTTGGTTGTCAAATCTAATTCCACCAATTTCTTCTTCTTCGTAAAGTAAATAGGATTCTTCTTCTTTATTTAGCTCCTCATTAATATCTAAGTAAAAGGTTCGGTAACCAACTCTAGTCCCATATTCAGCTTCTTGAATATCAAAAAGCAAATAAAATTCCTGTATATCTTTAGGAATTATTTGAATTGCTTCTCCTTCTTCCCAAGTCTCTTCATTAAATTCTGTCACAATTCTCAAATTTGAAATTCCTGTTTTAGCTAAAACAGGAAAATAAAAAAGGAAGCTTATCAAAATTCCTAAAGCTATTATTAACATAATAGTAGATTTTTTTATTGTTCTTAAAATAAAAATACCCTCTCTCATTATTAATTTTTGTTAACTTTTGTTAGATTAATTTATTTCTAGGTGAATAAAATTTTTGCTCAGACTGAATAATTGATTTATTCAGAATCAATTGATTCACTCTTTCCTAAATAAGCTACTGAGGAAATTAGATCTTTCTCATTTAATCTCATTATCCGAACTCCTTGGGTTGCTCGACCAATTTTAGAAACAGAAACAATAGGCATACGAATAAGCTGACCTTTTTCAGAAATGACAATCAGATCGCCTTTGGCACTTTCTATAACCCGAACATCAACAACTTTCCCAGTTTTAGAAGTTATCAATGCTGTTTTTATCCCAACTCCTCCACGACGATGTAAGGTAAACTGAAAAAGTCCAGTTCTTTTTCCATAACCATTTTCCATAATTACAAGAAGTTCGCTTTTAGGCTTAATTGTATCAGCTCCAACAACTTCGTCTCCTGAGCGTAGTCTTATTCCTCTAACTCCGCGGGCACTTCTTCCCATTGGCCGAACATCCTGTTCTTTAAATCGAATTGCTTGACCCAAACTTGTTCCCATAACAATTTCGTCTTTTCCAGAAGTTACTCGGACCCATTTTAATTCATCTCCTTTATCTAATTTAATACAAGTTAAGCCACTTTTTCTGACAGATAAAAACTGTTTAATAGCAGTTTTTTTGACAGTTCCTTTCTTTGTAATCATCAATAAATATTCACCTGAATTGTTTTCTTTTGTCAAAGAGGCAGGCATATTAACAATAGTAGTTACTTTTTCACCTGGAGCAATATTAAGTAAATTAACAATTGCTTGGCCTTTAGCAATACGAGAAGCGGGTGGGATGTCGTAAACTTTAAGTTGGAAAACTCGGCCTTGATTGGTAAAAAAGAGCATATTATCATGAGTCATTGTTTTAATAAGTTGTTCTACTATGTCTTCTTCTTTGGTTGCCATTCCCATTACTCCCTTACCACCTCGTCTCTGAGCTTTATAAATAGTGGTTTTTGTTCTTTTAATATAATTTCCTCGGGTTAGGGTTATAATTACTTCCTCGTTTGGAACTAAATCTTCCTCAGTAAATTGCCCCAAAGAGGACTTAATAACCTTAGTTTTCCTTTCATCGCCATATTTTTCTTTGATCTCTAAAAGTTCTTTTTTAATAATATTAAGAATCTTTTTAGGATGAGCCAAAATATCAGTTAGTTCAGCAATCAATTTTTTAAGTTTCTTATATTCATCTTCAATTTTCTTTCTTTCTAACCCTGCTAAAGTCTGTAGTCTCATTTCTAAAATTGCTGTTGCCTGAATATCAGTTAATCTAAATTTCTTGGCTAGATTTTTATGAGCTTCTTCTCTAGTAGCCGATTTTTTGATAGTAGTAATAACTTCATTAATTTGCTTTAAAGCAATAAGAAGACCTTCCAAAATATGAGCTCGTTCTTTGGCTTTTTTTAAATCATATTCACATCGCCTGGTCACAACCTCGCGGCGATGTTTGATATATTCTTCAAGGACCATTTTTAAGGTCAAAACTCGAGGTTGAATCCCATCAACTAAAGCTAAAGTATTAACATAAAAGACTGTTTGCATCGGGGTCGTTTTATAAAGCTG
>CAYFWR010000020.1:0-11417 GCA_964346865.1 uncultured Candidatus Saccharibacteria bacterium | reverse complement strand
GAAAAAACTTTCTGTCTTAGAGATATTTGAAGAATTAAAATTTTAAAATGGCAACATATGAGGATTTTGAGAAATTGGATATAAGGGCGGGGGAAATTATTGATGTCCAAGATTTTCCGGAGGTGCGCAAACCGTCTTATAAAGTTAAAGTAAATTTTGGTCCCGATATTGGTGAAAAAGTCTCCTCAGTTCAGGCGACAAATTATAAAAAAGAGGAACTTTTGGGAAAACAAATTATTGCTGTGGTCGACTTCCCACCAAAAAACATTGCCGGATTTATGTCTGAAGTTTTAATTTTAGGAGTAAAGGGCGAGGATGGTGAATTATCTCTGGTAGTTCCATCAAGAAAAGCTAAACTTGGCAGCAGGCTTTATTAAAGGCAAAAATCGGGCCTTGACAAGCCTAGCGTTTTGAAGTAAGATATAGTCAATATAATTTTTGCACCCTGCAGGGGATGGGTGTTTTTCGTGTAATTTTAGGAGGATAAAATGGCATACTTTATCGAAAGAAATAAATTAAGATCAGAATACTCTGGCTATGAAGAGGCCTCACAATCATTGAGAGAGCGGTTGTTTGCTGTCGTCGATCGATATAGCTCAAGCGGTAGTATAGGAATAGGTCAAGAGGATTTTTGGGTACATGGTCCGACCTATAAACATAAGCTAAAGGTTAATTTGAATAATTCTGATTATGGTGAGTTGATTATAAATGGGAATTATGCTGAATTATTTCAAACTATTGAAATCTTTTTTTCGTTAGTGAAAGAACTAACATTCGATAGAAGGGTAAAAATTCGTAGGGAATTGTCAGATTCTTTTACATTTTCAGGGAGCGTCTATGAATTTACACAAGAAGGAGAGGTACGACTTAAAATTGACGAAGGGCTAGCTAATTCCTTAAAAGAAACAGAAGAGATATTTTGTGAGGAGAAATTGCGGAATAATTTTTTTGCGACAGTTGGTGATTTTCTATCAAGAAAAATTAAGGCGAAGAGGCTAGTCAATGACTTATGGATAGTTTTTGAGGAATTTATTAAGGCTATTACTAAAGAGCGAAGTACTGAAAAAGCAATGAATACTCTTGTTGAAAAGAAGCTTCTAAATAAGATTCAGTTAGAAACTGCAAAAAAACTTTATGGTTACCGATCAGATGCTTTAGGGGTAGTACATGCAGGCAATACTGAAGAACCAACTGAAAAAGATGCTTTGTGGTTCTTAGAATCCCTTTCTTCTTTAATAAAGTTAATTGAAAGAAATAGAAATAAATGAAAAAAGCATTAAATAAAATCGGAGAGTAAGTGAAAAAAGAAAAAATATTCGTTTTTATCGATAGTCAAAATCTTAACTTAGGGACAAGTAAAGACATTTATAATAAAAAACGAGAACTTATTTATAAGGGCTGGAAACTTGATTACAGAAAGTTTTATAAATATCTTTCTGATAAATTTAGGGTCAAGAAAGTCTTTTTGTTTATTGGCTACATCAAAGAAAATGAAAAGCTTTATCGTTATTTAAAAAATTGTGGTTACGAGTTGGTATATAAGCCGACTACAAAAGATGGTTTTGGGAAACCAAAAGGAAATGTTGATGCAGAATTGGTTCTTTATTCATCAGCTTTAGAATTTGATAATTATGATAAAGCAGTGATTGTTTCGGGTGATGGTGATTTTTATTGTTTGTTAAAGTTCTTGAAAGAAAAGAAAAAGTTATTAAAACTGATTATTCCAAACAGAGTTTCTGCTTCGACGCTACTTAGTGAATTTGAAGAATACAAGGTGTTTATTCAAAGAGAAAAGGACAAGTTAGAGAAAAGGTAACAAAAATGGGAGACGTAGTGCATTGACACGTGGCCAAGCAGTCGTTTCTCCCTAGTGATTAATTACATTATAAACAACAATTAGCCAAAAGTCAAGTAAAATATAATAGAATATAATAAATATGAAAATATATAAAAAATTGTGGGAAAGTGATAAAAAAAAGCATTAAATAAAATCGTCCTTCAATAAGGGGAAGGAGAGAAAATGAAAGAAAAAACTACTTATCTAAAAGAATTTAAAAAATATAAAATTGCTTATTTGCCAATAGGGACCATTGAATGGCATGGGAATCATTTACCTATTGAAACTGATTTTTTAGTTGCTCTAAAGATTTGCGAAGCAGTCGCTCAAAAAATTCCTGGTTATGTTTTGCCACCCTTTTATCTTGGAACCGATAAGTCACAAAAGATAAAGGGTGAGGAACTGAGAGGAATGGACAGGTATTTAGGCAAAAAATTACCGGGCAGTTTATATTATCTAACTCCAGACATACTTTATAGGACAATCAAATCTCTAGTAGAGAATCTTATCTCACAAGGTTTTGAGAGGATAGTTATCGTAACTGGCCATGCTGGATCAAAGCAAGTCGAGACAATCCAAAAAATTAAAAATATGTATAAACCGGTAATTTTCATCAATCCATTTTCACAAAATATTTCAAAAAAAGCCAACACATCAGAACATGCTGGTGCGGAAGAAATTTCACTTTTTTGGGCATGTTATCCAGAAGAAGTACAGAAAAGTGTAAATATGAAAATTCCTAAAAATGATGATTATTTTGAATTTGCGGGGTTAGATCCAAGAAAAAAAGCATCGCTTCGTCTCGGTCAAAAAATATTAAACGAAATAGTAAATAAAATTATCCAAGAAAAAATAAAAAAAGCATTAAATAAAATCGCATAATATAAAACAGGGACATTCTGACATTCTCAAGAATGTGAGAATGTTGTAGAGGAATAAAATGGCGACGTATGAAGATTTTGAAAAATTAGACATCAGAGTAGGGGAAATTATAGATGTCCAAGATTTTCCGGAGGCGCGCAAGCCTTCTTATAAAGTTAAAGTAAATTTTGGTCCCGAGATTGGTGAAAAAGTTTCTTCTGTTCAAGCGACAAATTATAAAAAAGAGGAACTTTTGGGAAAACAAATTATTGCTGTGGTCGACTTCCCACCAAAAAACATTGCCGGATTTATGTCCGAGGTTTTGATTTTGGGAGTAGAGGGAGAAGACGGGAATTTGTCTCTTATAGTTCCATTAATAAAAGCTAAATTGGGAAGTAGGCTATATTAAAAACATTTATTTTTTTGAACTCCTATTATGAAAAATTTAAAAAGCTGTTGGGCAGAAGTTGATTTAAAAGCAATCCGCCATAATATAAAACAAATAAGAAATTTTGTTGGAAAAGATGTAAAAGTGATGCCTGTTATAAAAGCCGAGGCATATGGACACGGTTTGATTGAGGTTGCTAGGGCATATCAAGAAGAGGGTATCGATGCCTTTGGGATTGCAACAGTTGAAGAGGGTATCAGGTTAAGACAAAAAGAAATAGGCGGTCTTATTTTGGTTCTTTACGATACACCTTTAGATAAAATAGAAGACGCTTTAAAAAATAATTTATCATTCTCGCTTTACAGTAAGGAATTTGCTTTAGCTTTG
The DNA here is from genome assembly GCA_964346865.1 of uncultured Candidatus Saccharibacteria bacterium. Classification (GTDB taxonomy): domain Bacteria; phylum Patescibacteriota; class CPR2; order CAYFWR01; family CAYFWR01; genus CAYFWR01. The sequence goes on along the minus strand of CAYFWR010000020.1, from coordinate 7,944 downwards.
AGTAAAGAAGCCAAGAGGCAAATAAAAAAAGCCAAAGTTCATTTAGCAATAGACACAGGGATGAATTGGTATGGTTTATCTCCCGAGGAAGTTTTGGGATTCGCTAAAGAAGTACTAAGTCGGGGGAATATAGAAATTGAGGGGCTGTATAGCCATTTGAGTCAAGCAGACAGCAATGATCCGAATAAGACATACACGAAAAATCAGATAAAAAAGTTTTGTAAGATCATTAGGGATTTAGAAAAAAATGGTATTCGTCCTATTTATAGACATATAGCGAATAGTGCGGCCACTTTGTTATTGCCTAAGTCACATTTTAATATGATTAGGCCAGGACTTATGCTGTATGGCGTTTATCCGAATAATATTGATAGATTAAAAGTTAAGCTTAAACCAGCTTTTTCGTTTAAAACTAAAATTATCCAGATAAGAACAATTCCTAAAGGGGAGTCAATTGGTTATGGTGGAACTTTTGTAACTTCTAGTCATAGTAAAATTGCTATTTTGCCAGTTGGATATTCTGATGGCATTAGTCGCTCTCTTTCGAATAAAGGGAAAGTTATTATAAGGAGCAAAAGATTCCCCATTATAGGCAATATTTGTATGAATATTATGATGATTGATGTTTCAGGTAGTAATGATATTAAAACTGGCGATGAAGTTACAATTTTGGGCAGTGAGGAGAATGAAACGATAAGTGCTGATGAAATTGCAAAAGACAGAAATACTATTAGTTATGAAGTGCTAACAGACTTGGGTATTAACAATCAGCGAATATATAAATAAGAAGAAAATTTTAACATTCTCGAGAATGTTAAAATATCATCAAAACGAGATAACAAAATTTTAACATCAAATTTTAAAAAGACAATTAAATTGATTTGCAAAGAACTGAAGGATTTTTCTTATCCTTGGGCTTTTATTGGGAGCACAAACTTAGCTCTTCAAGGAATGGATGTAAGTCCAAATGATCTTGATATTATTACTTCAATTGAGGGACTAAAGGTTTTTAAAAAAAGGTTTCAAAAATATTGTGTTTCAGATATTCAAAAGAGACCTTCATCTAAAGAAGGCTCGCCGGAATACTATGAGATAAAGTTGAAAATTAATAATGTTGAAGTTGATGTAAATGGTGAATATGACTCCGATCTATATATGAGTAGAATAAAAGACAATTCCATTGTCTTTACTAAAGTAGATGGTTATAATGTCCCCTGTTTTGGTCTTAGATCCGAAGCAGATGCTTATGCTGAACTTGGCCGCCCAGAAAAGGGCAAACTTATTAAGGATTTTTTAACTTCAAAAGATAAATATGACTAAAATTACTATTATTAAAGGTGATATTACGAAACAGGAGGTTGATGCTATTGTTAATGCGGCGAATAGGTCGCTTTTAGGCGGTGGTGGAGTTGATGGGGCGATTCACAGGGCGGCGGGGCCGGAACTTTTGGAAGAATGTCGGACTCTTGGTGGTTGTGAGACTGGTGAGGCCAAAATAACTAAAGGTTATAATTTGCCGGCCAAATATGTAATTCATACAGTTGGCCCTGTTTATGGCCGAGGAGGTGGGCGAGAAGCAGAGTTATTATCTACTTGTTATAAAAATAGCTTGGAATTGGCTAAAAAGAATAATGTAAAAACAATCGCCTTTCCTTCGATTTCCACCGGCGCTTACGGTTATCCAATTAAAGAAGCCTCAAAAATCGCCATCAAAACTGTTAGAAAATTTATCGAAAAAGACAACTATTTCAACGAAATCCGTTTCGTTTTATTCTCTAATGATGACTTTCAAGTTTATCAAAAAGAATTAGATAAATAGCTGTCTTACCCCAGAAGTTTAAAAAGTGGAGATTGTGGGAGTTACGATCTCCCACAATTTATAAATAAAGGAAGATGTTGTCTTTTTCTAGATTAAAAAGTCTTTACTCAAATAAAACTAAAGACAACATAATCAAAATACCTAAAATAAAGGCGATAAGTTGCCAAAGGGACTTTTCTACCCTAACTTCTTTGTGTAATTCTGGGATTAAATCAGAACCAGCAATATAAATAAATCCTCCAGCGGCAAAGGGAATTAAGATTGTTGTTAAATTTTCTACTCGCGAACTAACAAGCAAAGCAACTATAGTTCCCAAAACAGCTGTTAAAGCAGTAATAAAATTTAAAAGTAAAGCCTTACTTTTTGAAAATCCTCCGTGGACTAAAACTCCAAAATCCCCGATTTCTTGGGGGATTTCGTGTAAAACCACAGCAATTGTGGTGGCAATACCAACTTGAATGTTAGCAAGATAGCTTGCTCCAATAATTAGTCCGTCAATAAAGTTATGAGTTCCATCGCCAAAAAGATTCATAAGGGCAAAAGGATGGGGGTGTTCTTTGGTTGTCGGAAGATGGCAGTGTCTCCAATGAATAAATTTTTCTAATATAAAAAGGATTAGAATTCCCAAAAGGAGATAAACCGAGATATTTAAAGTAAAGCCAAATTCTTCTACAGCTTCGGGCAAAAGATGGATAAAAGCATCGCCAAACAAAGCTCCGGCCGAGAAGCTTACCAGATAAATCAAAAAGTTTTTTAAACCTTTGGTATTTAATGAAAGGGTAAAGATTCCCACAAAAGAAATCAAGCTTACAATAAATACGCTTATAAGTGAATAAAGCCAGACATTAGTCATAGATTTAAGCTTAACTATTTATAGATTTATTGTAACTTTTTTATCCTCAGATTACAAACCTTGCAAATAAATTTCTATTGACAAAAAAATAATATTTTGATAATATGTGTAAATTCTGAAACTTGAAAACTAAAAAAGTAAATCGATTAAAAAAGGAAGGGATGGGCTGTGTATACGGTATATCTGGTTACAGGAATAGTTAGCTTGATTACTTTTATCTCAGTTTTAATTTTTAGCGAGATGGGTGCTTTTGGTAGGTTTGGAATGAGTTTAATTAGTAGTATTATTGCAGCAGTAATAACATTCCTTATTATGTTAACAGTTATGTTTTTTGTTTCACTTCAAGTATTTTCCGGGCCTTACAAATACAAATGGGTAAAAAAAAGTTCCACCACAATAGTATCAATGAAAGATTCTCTCAATCAAGGGATTTATGGTAGTTTTTTTCTTGGAAGTGGTAGTATTTCAAGCGATGATCCGAGGTTCGTTTATACTTATGCAGTGAAAACCTCAGAAGGAATTATTCCCCGACATCTTATAGAAGAAAATAGCAATGTCATTATTAAGGAAGATATTAGAGATGGCCAAGTTGCTCATTTAGATATTTTTCATAAAGAAAGATTGAATCTACATCCAAGATTGAAAAGTAGATGGTTACTTCTCGTTGATGCTGAAGGATGGGATCCTACTGGCGACTATAAATATTACTTTCATGTCCCTCCAGATAGCATTGTCAGGGAGTCGAAGATCGATCTGGAGTAGTTATTTTTTAAGAGATGAGAGGCGTTTGTTGTTTAAGGCAAACACGCGCCTCTTTTTTATTTGCCTTATTTAAAGTTCTTATGATATACTATAGCTATGAAGAAAACTAAATATAGGAAGGGTTAGAAATGGTAAACCAAGATTTAATTGAGTTAGTAAGAAACTACTTTCTTAATGGATACAGTAAGGATCAAATATTTAGTTTTCTTGTAGATAAAAGCTGGTCGAAAGAAGAGATTGAAGAGTGTATATCTTTTGTAGAAAAGGAAAAACAAAAGAGACAAGAGTCTACAGCAAAAGTAAATTTTATAAATACTTCTTCTCAGAAGCCCTCTGAAGATTTAGAAACCTCAGAGCCTCCAAAAGATCAATTTTCCTTACAGTTACAAAAAGAGGCCTTAAAGTGGCAAGAGAAAAAGATAATTAAAAAAGATCAAGTAGAAAAAATCTTATTGTTATACAAACCGGGTGGAGAGGAAGAACTAGCGACAAAACAAAAGTCCCGAATTGTCAAAATCTTTTCTATTATGGGAGCAGTTCTTATTGGATTGGGGATTATTTTATTTGTTGCTTCAAATTGGCGGGGAGTCCCTTCTTTCTTAAAGGCAACTCTTTTGATTTTAACGACCTTGGGTATGTATTATGGCGGTTGGTGGTTTAGGTTTAAACAAAAGACAAATCCCAAAATAGGAATGGCTTTAATCTTTTTAGGAGCATTAGTTTTTGGAGCTTCCCTGATTTTAATCGCTCAATCTTATCATATAAGAATTGAGTATAGCAATCTTATTTTACTTTGGGCTTTAGTAATTATCCCAGCAGCCTATTTTACAAGATCAGAGCCGACCTTGATGTTAAGTAGTGCTCTTGTTTTGTTTTGGGGAATTTTTTCTGTTTATGAAGATATGGGATTTTTTTCTCGGTTCCAAGAAGCTCCAAGTTTATTGTATTTGTATATCTCCTTTCTTATGATAGTTGGGGGGATGATCCCTTTTGCTTATCAGTTAGGATTACCAAAATTTCAGGGAGTAAATATTTTAGGGGTTTTAACTTGGTTTGGTTTTATTTCGGCGTTAAGTTGGTTTAAAGGAAGTTATAATCCAATATTTAATGTTTTGCTTCTTTTATTAATACTCGGGGGTTTGATTTATGGCATTGGTGAAGTTCATCAATATTTAGCCGAAAAATATAAGATATTTAAAGATAATTATCTAAGAATTGGTCTTATTTCTGTTCTTTTTACCTCTTTTATTCTAACCTTTCCCCAGATTTACTATTATTCTTTCTTTGGTAAAGGGTATAGTGGAATCGCAGCTTTATTTAACTTCATTTTAGTTGCAGAAATTTGTGGAGTAATCTATTTAGGCGTTAAAAAAAGGGAAGAATATTATATAAATTACGGCTCGTTATTTTTTGCCCTTCTTATTTTCGCAAGATATTTCAGCTTAACTTGGGGGTTAGGGGCTAGAGCTTTTGTTTTTATTTTCGGTGGCATTTTATTGATTTTAGGAGGTTATTTTATTGAAAAACAACGGAAAAAAATAATTAAATCATTTAAAGAAGGAGAGACTTTTGACAGAGGAAAACAATTTTAAAATAAAATTTTGGTTATCTGTAGCCCTACAGATAGTAATTTTAATTTCTTTTATTTTGATTATGCAATACCGCCTTATAAGTGGAGAAAAGGTTCGTTTGAAATTGATTCCTCCAAAAGATCCTTTGAGTCTTTTTCAGGGACATTATCTTATTTTGGATTATGAGATTTCAGAGTTGGATTCGGAGAAATATTACATTCCCAGTGGTGTTGGTTCAGGAGAAACAGTTTATATTACATTGTCGGATAATGGTAGTTATCATGAACCAGTATCTATAAGCATAAGTAGGCCTAAAGGAGAAATATTTATAAAAGGCACTGTAACTTCCTCAGGCTGGTCAGGGAACCTCAGGGTAAAATATGGAATAGAAAATTATTTTATTCCCGAAGATAAAGCCGAAGAAATTGAAGAAAAGTTTTTCGAACTTTTAAGAGATGAAGATAATGATTTACTAGTAGAAATTAGGATTGATGGTTCTGGTAATGCGATGATAAATAAATTTTTGGTTGACGGAGAAGAGATTAGACTTTAAGGCATAAAGATAACCTCTTTTAATTAAATGTTTGTAGTATTTGCCTTATTTAAAGTTCTTATGATATACTAATAATATGACAGGAATATTTGATTACTTAACCAAACTTTACGAAAGATTTCTTTCGATTTTCCCACAAGAGATTCACTGGCTGATCTCTCTTATAATTTTAATCGCGATTGTGGTTGCTTTTATTCGACTGATCCGTCGAGGCTGGATTGCTTTAATCCTTTTGATTATCTTTTTGCCAATAGTTATTCCAGCTTTAAGAAATATTTTTTCGGAACTATATCAGTTTGTGGTCTATTTATGGGAAATTGTTAAATCTGGTCCTTTAAAATTTTTAAATTTATAAAATATACATAAAGAAAACCCCGTAAAATTTTACGGGGTTTTCTTATTTATTCAATTTTTTTGTGATTTTATCCAGAGTAACCGAAGTTTCTAGCAATCGAGAGGACGTAGTTCACATAGCTTCCGCTGTGGTTGTAACTATAAAGAGCGCTGAAGGCGTCTCCATAAGCGAAACCATTAGCAGCCAAGTGATTAGCAGCGGTGTGGATAGCGTCATTAACATCGTTAATGTTCGCTTGTCCGTCACCGTCTCCGTCCTGAGCGTAAGCGGCAAAGGTTCCTGGCATAAATTGCATCGGACCCTGAGCGCCAGCGTAGCTAGAAACAGAGGTATCGCCTCTCTGTCCAGTTTCAACAACGTGGACAGCAGCAAGAATCTGCCAAGGAGTTCCGAATCTTTGAGAAGCAGCAAGATAGATTTTAAAGAAGTCGATTTTATAACCAGCTTCAATCATCTTGTTTTTCTCTGCTTCGTTCTTTCTTTCCTCCTCGATTTGCTTTTGTTCCTCGATCTTCTTCTGTTCCTCTTCTTTTCTTTCTCTCTCTTCCTCAGCTTTTCTTTTTTCCTCTTCCTCTTCGCGCTTTCTCTTTAACTCTGGGTTAAGGGCTTCTTCAACAGCCCTCATTAATTTTAGTTCTAAAGGTTCGTAGTTTACTTGGGCGTAGGCTTTTTGCCCTCCAAGGCCGGTCATGAACAATACCAGAATACCGGCAATGAAGAATTTACGCATAAACAAAACCTCTCTTTCTTCCCTCAAGTTCTTGTTCCGGAGTTCACTCCTTAAAACAAGAACAATAAAAAATTCTCTCATTTCTGAGAGAACCGTCATATTATAACACACAAATCCCCCCTTGTCAAGGGTTTTTTAGGGGAATTTTGGATGATAAAAAAAGGCCCCAGACAACTCACTCTGTTAAAGAAATAAAGTTGTCTGGGGATTTGGCCTAAGGAAATTACTCGAGCAATCCGGCAGAAGACCACCGAAGAACTTCAGACATGGAAAAGATTGCCTCTTCGGATTCTGCGACCTCCTTACTAACCAAAAAACGGATGGCCAAAACAACACCATCAACATAGGTTTCTCGGCCGTCGACCCTGGTTGAAAGCCCTATTTGGACCGCATCTCTACCAATAGCTCCTTTGATAAGGTTATACCAATGATAACCGTGTCCTCTTTCCTCCTCTCTGTAAGAATGGATTATGGTGTTGTCGATCCCAAGCTTTTGGAAAATCTCAGCCCACTTTTTAGCTGTACCAGAGACATCTATTTTTGTCTTCTGGTGAGATTCTTCGATCGACAGATCGAATTCGGAAAGTATACCAGGAAATTTATCCGCCGCCTCTTCAAGCATAGTTTGTAAAAGAACCAAAGGTGGACTCATATTTGAAGAAATGACAGCGGGAATTCCTGCTTTGCTCGCGTATTCATAGAAAATATCCATTAAATCCTTATCCCAGCCGGTAGTCCCGAGAACAAATGGGATTTTGTGTTGAGTATAAGTCTCTACATTTTCAGGGACTGCTTTGGCTGTTGTAAAGTCAACAGCCACATTAGGCTTTGTCTCCTTAAAACAGGCCTCTAGGGAATTAGAGTGCCAAACATTCTCGAGTTTCTGGTGATCGGGAATTTGGGGGTCGACCAAGCCAACCACCTCGATACCTTCTGTAGTCTCAAGGCGCTTGACAATTAGTTGTCCCATATTACCTTTCGCTCCGACTACAGCCACCCCAATTGGTCCCTTACCGCCAACTGCTCCACCGCCTCCTCCTCCAGGACTAACCATTTCTTACTCCTTTCTCTAAATCAAAATTGTTGAGATCCATTTCTTGTCAAAATTCACCTCCTTATCTCAAATATCTATCCATCAACTCGCCAAAACTTTGGAAAAGCAGAATAATTCAGCTTATACCGATTTAAATCTTTTGTCAAGGGGTTTTCAAACCACAAAAAATCTGTTATATTTTTACCTATGAGCGAATGTATTTTTTGCGATATTGTGGCTGGGAAAGTCCCAGCAGAAAAAGTTTATG
>CAYFWR010000019.1:10627-11854 GCA_964346865.1 uncultured Candidatus Saccharibacteria bacterium | reverse complement strand
TCTTTAGTCCCGAGAAAAGTTTCCCTTTGGTATTGCGGTAATTCTCCATTGTTTTATGAAAATTCAGATGTTCTGGAGAAAGATTAGTAAAAACTGCGATATCAAAAGGAATTCCCCAAACCCGATACCAAGCAATCCCTTCGGAGGCAACTTCAAGCACAGCATATTCACAACCGGCTTTTATCATTTGGCCTAACATTTTTGGTGTCTGCCAACGGCCTAAGGTGGTTCGGTTAGTCAAATTCTCGATTCGCTTGCCAGCAATCTCAAAAGCAATGGTCGAAATCATCCCTACTTTGTAGCCTTTTTCTTTTAAAATTTGAGTGATTAAATCAACGGTTGTTGACTTTCCATTTGTCCCCGTAACTCCAACTACTTTTAATTTTCGGCCTGGGAATCCATAAATAATATTGCCAGTTACTGCCAAAAAAAAATGGTAGGCTGGTTGAAAAAACGCATATATCGATTTGGGAATTATTTTTTCTCCTATTCTTAGGATTTTTTCTAACATGATATTTTAAATGCTAATTATATACGAATATTTTTGCTCATTAACGCGAATTATTACTGTTCGAGCCCGTCGAGAACCACTCGTCTGAAACTTCTAGCTCAGTTTACATCGAGTTTATCAAGATGCTCGAAGAATACATTTTTATCAATCTCCATTTATTTTCCTTAAAATAGACAGTAACTTGTACTTCTCTACATCACCTAATTTTTAGGTGATGTCTAACATAACTGGCTAAACTTAATGTTTTATACCAAAATGGATCAAAAACATAATCCCAGGTACCAAGAAAGTTTATTTCTTGGCCACCAAAACCCCGTTTAAAACGGGAAACTCCAACCCAAGGATGATTTCTGTCTTCTAAAGGAGCCACTCCCCAAAAGTCATAAACTTTACATCCTTGCCTTTTAGCTTCACAAATCGCCTCCCACTGCAAAAGATAAGTTGGCATCAGTTCTCTATCTTCACTTGCCGAGCCTCCATAAAGATAAGTTGCTACTTCTCCATAAAAAGAGATTAAAATTGCTGCTAAAGGCTTTTTTTTATATTCGGCAATAAAGATTTTTATAATATCTTTTGATCCAAGAACTTTAACCAGTTTTTCGTAATACTCTTTGGGATGAGGTGAAAAAGAGGGGTCGCGCCTTGCAACTTCGACTAAAAGATTATAAAAAATATCGACATCTTTAGAAGTTACTCCCTGTTTTACCTTAACTCCT
>CAYFWR010000019.1:0-10527 GCA_964346865.1 uncultured Candidatus Saccharibacteria bacterium | reverse complement strand
ATAATATAGATTTCGAATCTTGGGGGCTATAACTCAACTTGGGAGAATAGAGATAATATTTTCCTTTTATTAAAGGATACCTAAAAACATATCCTTTTTTATCTTTCCCTAAAAGAAAAGTTTTTCTATCTATGGATTTTTGAAATTCGGCCCATTCTTTTGACTGAGAAAGGTTATTTTTATCTTTTGCCAAAATTTCTATCATACAAGAATTTTAACATAAAACAATCAGTTTTACATTTGTTACAGGTAGTGGTAAATTTATGATATTAGTAATTAAGATTATGAAGCAAGGAAAAATTAAAATCTTAGGAATTGAGACATCCTGTGATGAAACCTCAGTGGCTGTCGTCGAAGGACAGAAACATCCCAATAACCCAACTACCTACCAACCTACCATCCTATCAAATATTATTTCTTCTCAAATCGATCTCCACGCCAAATATGGCGGAGTTGTCCCTGAAGTTGCCGCTCGGGCTCATATGGAAAATATTATTCCTGCCATAAAAGCAGCTTTAAAAAATGCAGGAGATCTGACTCTAAACAATATTGATGTTATTGCGGTAACTATTGGGCCTGGTCTTATGGGTTCGCTTCTAGTCGGAATAAATACTGCCAAAACTCTGGCTTTTGGCTTAGAAAAGCCGATAGTTGGGATTAATCATCTCGAAGGACACATCTACGCGAACTTCGTTCGCGAAAAGTCTCTGCCAAAGGCGGATCAGCCTCTGGCTGAAAAGCTCAAAGATCGAAAGCAAAATAAATTCCCATTAATTTGTTTGATAGTTTCCGGTGGACATACTAATTTGGTTTTGATGAAAGAGCACTTAAAATACCAGATTATTGGCGAAACTTTAGATGATGCCGCTGGGGAGGCCTTCGATAAAGTTGGGAAACTCTTAAATCTACCTTATCCTGGTGGTCCGAATATTGAAAAAGCGGCAAGAAAAGGTAATTCTAAGGCTCTCAACTTCCCTCGAGCCTTAATAAAAAAAGATAATTTGAACTTTAGTTTCTCTGGCCTAAAAACTGCCGTACTACGAGAAGTGAAAAACTTAGCAACTTATAAACTTAAAAACTTAAAAACTATTACTGATCTTGCTGCTAGTTTTCAGGCCGCGGTTATTGATGTTTTAGTCGAAAAAACCCTTGCTGCCGCCAGAAAATACAAAGTAAAAACCGTGATGTTAGCAGGCGGGGTTGCCGCCAATGAAGAATTAAAAAGACAATTTAACAATAAACTCCAAGCTCTAAGCTCTAAGCCAGGATTTTTGGTTCCACCAAAAATCCTCTGTACTGACAACGCCGCTATGATTGCCTCTGTAGAATATTTTCATTTTCTCAAGGGTGATGTTGATTATTGGCAAGAAATTAATGTCGATCCTAATTTGAAATTAAAAAGGCTTTGAGCTCGACAAACACTTAACTAATTTGATATTCTTAAACTATGAAAGAATTACCAAAAGCTTACAATCCAGCCGAGGTAGAAGAAAAAATCTATAAAATGTGGGAGAAGGAAGGTTATTTTACTCCTAAAATTGATCCTAAAAAGAAACCATTTGTCATTGTTATCCCTCCTCCTAACATTACCGGCACTCTTCATATGGGTCATGCTCTAAACAACACCATTCAGGATGTCTTGATCCGCTGGCACCGAATGATAGGAGAACCAACCCTGTGGCTTCCGGGAACTGATCATGCCGGAATTGCTACTCAAAATGTGGTCGAAAAAGAGCTAGTCAAGGAAGGAAAAACTCGTCATGATGTGGGTCGAGAAAAACTTATTAAATTAATCTGGGAATGGAAAGAAAAATACGGTAACCTCATTATTGATCAGTTAAAAAAACTTGGTTGTTCTTGTGACTGGAGTCGAATCAGGTTTACGATGGATGAAGGTTATTCTAAAGCAGTTTTAGAAACCTTTATTCATTTTTATAAAAAAGGCTACCTTTATCGAGGAGAAAGAGTAATCAACTGGTGCCCTCGTTGTATGACCGCTCTTTCTGATATCGAACTTGAATATGTCTCTGAAAAAAGTTTTCTTTGGTATATCAAATATCCTTTGGTTCAGAGCTCAGGGCCTAAAGCTCAGGGCTATATTACTGTTGCTACTACCAGGCCGGAGACAATGCTTGGCGATACTGCGGTTGCCGTTAATCCAGGTGACAAAAGATATAAGAATTTAATTGGCAAGAAAGCGATTCTGCCGATTGTCAACCGAGAAATTCCCATTATTGCTGACTCTCTTGTTGATCCTAAATTTGGGACTGGGGCGGTCAAGGTTACCCCAGCTCATGATCCAGTTGACTTTGAAATCAGCGAGCGCCACAAATTGCCCAAAATTGTGGTTATTGCTTCTGACGGGACAATGACAAAAGAGGTTCCCTCTCAGTATTTCAAGATGGATCGGCATGAATGTCGTGAGGCAGTAGTTGACCATTTAAAACAGCGTGGACTTCTTCAAAAAATCAAAGATTATACTCATAATATCGCTCACTGCTATCGCTGTGATACTGTAGTTGAACCACTTCTTTCTCTTCAATGGTTTGTTAAAATGGATAATCTCGCCAAGCCGGCAATTAAAGTAGTTAAAGAAAACAAAATCAAATTTATCCCCAAAAGATGGGAGAAAGTTTATCTTAATTGGATAGAAAATTTAAAGGACTGGTGCATTTCTCGCCAAATCTGGTGGGGTCATCGAATCCCAGTCTGGTACTGCAGAGAAACTAAAAATGTTGATTGTAAAGCAAAAAATGGAGTGATTGTCTCTCTTGAGCCGCCCAAAAAATGCCCATATTGCAGTAGTATTAAACTAGTTCAAGATCCTGATGTTTTGGATACTTGGTTTTCTAGTGCTCTTTGGCCTCACGCCACTCTTGGCTGGCCTGAAAAAACCAAAGATATAGGATACTTTTATCCTACTACGGTTCTTTCTACGGCTCGGGATATTATCTATCTTTGGGTCGCCCGAATGATTATGACTGGACTTGAATTTATGAATAAAATTCCTTTCTCAGAGGTCTACATTCACGCCACCGTCCTAACTAAACAAGGCAAAAGAATGAGTAAATCTTTAGGAACTGGGGTTGATCCAATTAATTTAATTGAGAAATATGGTGCTGATGCTACTAGATTTGGCCTCATTTGGCAGGTAGCTCAAACTCAAGATATGCGTTTTTCAGAAGAGGCAATTGTTTCGGCCCAACGTTTTGCCAATAAAATCTGGAATGCTAGTCGTTTTGTTATCTCAAACTTGGATTTAGAGAGGGTTAAAGGTCTTGACGATCGTAAATTGAAGTTAACAGTCGAGGATAAGAGGATATTAAGTGATTGTAAAAAATTAGTTAATAAAACTACTCATTATTTTACAAAATATGACTTTCACCATGCCGCCGAGGGTATATACCATTTCTTCTGGCATATCTACTGCGATATTTATATTGAAAATAGTAAAAAAAGGCTTTATGAAGCCAAAAATAAAGATGATGGCTTAACTGCCCAGTGGGTTTTGTATAAAATCTTAACTGATTCACTAAAATTACTTCATCCTTTAATGCCTTTTGTTACTGAAGAAATTTGGCAAAAATTAGGAGAGAAAAAACCGCTTATTATCCAAGAATGGCCAAAATTGTAGTTATTAGGAATGGTTTCTGGTAATTGAATTGGTTTTTTCAATGTTCCATATGGAACATATCATTAAAAATTTGGGGTAAAATTCTATGAAGAAAATCAATATAAACAAAAAACAAAAAGTAATTCTTCTTATTGTCTTATTAGTTATTTTAATTGGCCTTGGACTAATAAAGACTAACGTTTGGCGAATAAAGATGGTTGGGGAATACAAAAGAATAGGAGAGAAAGCTCAAAATGAAAATAATCTAAGTCTTGCGGTCTTAAATTATAAAAAAGCCCTGACTCTCTCTCCTTTAAATAAAGAAATTGCTATTAAATTAGGAGATATTTATGTTTTAGCGGGAGAGAGTGAGAAAGCAATTAATTATTATGAAAAAGTTCGGGATTCTTATGGAATTTTAAACAAAATTGGAGATCTTTATTACCGAATGGAGGAATTTGAACAAGCTAACAAAAATTACCAAAAGTCTACAAATTTGAAATCGAATTCTTATGCTTACGCCAGAATAGGGGAGTGTTCTTTAAAAACAGGTGACATAGATAAGGCAAAGGACAACTTCGAAAAAGCCCTGGAGGTTGAACCTTTATTTTATAAGGCTCGTTTTTACCTATCTTTGGTATTAGCCTTTAAAAATCCTGAGGAGGCCGAAAGAGAAAGTAAAGTCTTAGATAAGAATGATCAGTTAGAAAATGATCTTAAAAAGGCAATTTCTAACATAAATAGTGGTGATATCCTCTATGGAAAAACTATTTTAGCTAATCTATTCAATAATTTAGAATTTCCCAAATCGGCAATTTTAGTTATTGAGCCGGAAATAAAAGAAAATACTAGTTACAGAGACGCTTTTTTGGTTTTAGCAAACATCTATTTCCAATTAAAAGATTATGATAAGGCAATTACAAATGCTAATAAAGCAGTAGAGATTGATCCTATTTATATCCCAAGCTTCGAACTTTTAAGCCAAGTTTACAGAGAAAAAGGGGATTCAAAAAAGTCTCAGGAATATTTAGATAAAATCTCTGCCTTGAAAATAAAAAGTTAGCTCAATAAGTTTCATATGGAACAAATAATAAAAATGGCTTTGTAAAGCCATTTTTATTATTTTGGCGGAGAGGGTGGGATTTTCCGACGTAAAGTCGGAATAAACTTCTTTCTGGCGGTGGGAGAGGGATTTGAACCCCCGATACTCTTGCGAGCATACCGCATTTCGAGTGCGGCCCGTTCAACCACTCCGGCATCCCACCTTATTAAACTTTATTTATTGCTTGAAGTCTATCTGTCTTTGGCGGAAGAGCGCCCAGATAAACCACTCTAGCACCTCTCCAAATATGGTGCGCTCGAGGTGATTTGAACACCCGACCTTCAGGTCCGCAACCTGACGCCCCGCCTGCCAAAGCTGGTGCCCTCGAGAGGATTCGAACCTCTAACCTTGAGATCCGCAATCTCACGTTCTATCCATTGAACTACGAGGGCTAAGCGGCGGGCAGGTCTGTCCACTGAGCTACGAGCGCTTAGAATATTTTAGAGCTTCAATAGTCGAGTTATTTTAGAGACCAATTCCTCAACTTTTTTTCTCTGTTGGGGGATATAATTACCTAAGGCCTGAATAATTTTTTCTTGACCAACATTTTTTAGAGGAATGTTTATAGGTATAGCAAAGCGTCGATTTGGCTCTATTGTCAAAATATCTTCAATAATCCAATAAGAACGAAGACTATAAAAACTATAGAATCTTTGCCCAAAATGAATTCCAGATTCTGTGATTTTACACTCAACTTCCTTTGGTTCCATTTTAGAATAGCGATAAACAGCAATACTCATAGTTAAAAAGACTACACTAGCTAACCATTGTTTTGTATAAAGTAAATAAACTTCTACTAAAATTAAGATTACTATAGCCAAAAAGACCCACCAAAAATTTCGTTTGTAGGTTATAAACTCTGGCGTCCTCCAAGAAGCTAAAACTTTTTCTTTTCTAGACTCAGTTTTACCTTTGGCTAATACCTTACCAGCCTTATTTTTCTTTTTTGAAGTTTTAGGACTCATGGTTATATTATAACACAAGCGAAATGGCGGTGGGTAGAGGATTCGAACCTCTGTCCCGATTGCTCGAGATACGGCTTAGCAAGCCGCTGCCTTCAACCAGACTCGGCCAACCCACCAATAGTTTAATTATGAACCATGTAGTTAAAATTGTGAACAGATATAAGATAACAATCTATAATTGAGTAGAGCGAAATGGCGGAAGGGGTGGGATTCGAACCCACGATGGCATTGCTGCCATGCTGGTTTTCAAGACCAGTACCTTAAACCACTCGGTCACCCTTCCAAAGTGTTTTCTAATAAATATTTCAATCTTTCTCTTCCTTTCCCTGACTTTAAGAATAATTCTTCTTTCCTTGCGTCTGATTTGTTTACAAAGGCTTCATAATAGATTAGTTCCCATGGAATACCCGATTTAGTAGTCTTGACTCGCCCTTTATTATGTTTATCGATCCTATCCCTTAAGTTGTTTGTGCAACCTTTATAAATTTTATCTAATGCTTTACTATAGATAACATAAACATAATACATGACTTGTTTCCTATCCGATGTTTAGTTTTTCCGCCCAAGGCGGATCAGCCTCGGGCTGACAAGACTGTCCGATTAAACCACTCTCGCACCCTTCCCTATACTTGTAGCTATGATATTATACTAAATTTAAGCCCAAAAATAAAGGCTTAAAAGCTAATCCTTAGCCAAAACTAATCCCCAGACTTCCTTTGTACCAGCATTTCTTAAGACTTTGGCACATTCTTCCAAAGTTGCTCCAGTAGTATAAACATCATCTAAAACAATGATTTTTTGGCTTTCTAAGGCCTTGTTTTGACATTCAAAAGCTCCTCTGATATTAGAAAATCGATCCTTTCTTTTTAAATTAGTTTGGGGCTCGCTTAGTCTAATTCTTTTTAAAATATTAGCCCGGACTGGAATTTTCAATTCTTCTCCAACCTTTTTAGCCAAAACCTCGGATTGATTAAATCCTCGCCAAGACTTTCTGGACCAGTGAAGTGGCACTGGAGATAAAATTGTATTTTGAGAAAGTTTTTTGTTTTTAAGATAGTCTGTCAAAATTTTACTCAAAGGGTCAGCCAGCTCAGTTATAAAATCATACTTAAAACTATGAATCGCCTCTTTTAAGGGACCTTCTTTAAAGTGAGCGGCTACCATAACTCCAGTTAAGTTTGATTTTGGTCGACAGCGCTTGCAAACCTGTCCTTTTTTAGTCAGACGATTGCATTTAGGACAAAATGGTGACTTAATAAAAACAATTTTTTCTATACAATCATTACAAAAGACAGTATCAAGTTTTCCACAACCAACACATTTTACTGGGAAAATGCAGTCCAAAATAAATTTTTTAATTCCTTTTAAGCTCAAATTTTCTTTTAATTTTCCTCTTGCCATATTTAAAAAGTTATTTATAATTATTATAGCGAATGACTACGAATGTTTATACAAATTCTCTACAAATATTAATATAAATTGAATATTCGTAACTTATTTGTATAATCATTTGTAGCAATTCGTAACATGGAGGGTAAAATGCCGAAAGAAAAAGAAGAAAATCTCGAAAAACTAAAGGAACAAAGCCAAGAATTAGCAGAGAGCTTTTTTGATACCACTGAAGACAAGGAAGACTGGCTTTCAGAATACGAGGGACAACTGGCAGTTGATGTTTATCAAACTAAATCAAATGTTATGATTAAGGCTCCGATTGCTGGAGTCAAGCCGGATGAAATTGATATTACTATTTCCGACGATGTAGTGACTATTAAAGGAGAGCGGAAAGAGGAAAAAGAGATTGATCGAGAAAACTATTTCGCTCAGGAATGTTACTGGGGTGCCTTCTCACGATCCATAATTTTACCGGTTGTTTGTAATCCTGACAAGACTGAAGCCGAGTTTAAAAATGGAGTTTTAACCATTTCTATTCCTAAAGCTAATCAGGAAAAGGTAAAAAGAGTTAGAGTAAAATCAAGTTAATAAATTTTAGATAACAAAAAAACAGCCCTTTAAAGGGCTGTTTTTAAATTAAATAAGAGACGACCTAATGAGTTTTAAGTAGCAGAAGGAAAAAGTCTATTCAAAACAAATGTAACAAGAGCCCAAGCTAAAACAACAACAATGATGCCGATAATAGCATAGAGAATTTGGTTTTTGGCTCCTTCAACTGCATCTGGGTTTCCAGAAGAAGTAATGTAGCGCAATCCCCCAATAACAAGGTAAATTAGAGCAATTAGTCCAACTACAGCTAATATTGCTTTCAAAACAACATTAATAAGACCTTCAAGCTCACAAAGAGTTTCAGGAATAAGAGGACATGATGGAATTATTACTTGAGATTGAGCAAAAGCTGTTAAGGAATAAGTTAAGGCTGCTCCCCCAGAAGATAGGGCAATAACTCCTTTTTTGATTACTCCTTTCATTTTCACCTCCTTTCAAGACCGCGAATTAAATCACGAATTCGAATCGTGAATTTTCGCAAAAATAATTTTTAATTTTTATGTATTGTCCTAACTAAATTATTATACAAAACCCCCTGTAATTCAAGTATTTATCCAAAAATACTACCTAAGATATATCTTATTATAGCATAAGAAGCAACACAAAGGATAAAACCACCAACAGCATACATTAAAGTATTCTGAGCTAAACGAAGCATATCTGGGTTTCCTGCCGAGATAAGATATTGGATTCCTCCAACAATAATCATAATTAAAGAGATAATAGCGCCAAAAAGTAGAAGGATGGAAGCGGCGTTAGCAAGTAAAACTGGGACATCGCTTAGGGTCAAATTACACGGATCTATGTTACGCCAAATACTGGGAATGCCCCCCAAAGCCTTACGATTAGGATCTTTGCCACATTTAACAATATCAGCAGCAAAAGTTACTTGGGGTACAAAGAAAAACCCTAACATAAAACTAATTAATATTGTCTTCTTTATCCTGGCCATAATATCTCTAATAAGCCCCACACTGCAATTAATGCTAATAGTCCGGTTAAAGCTCTTGTTATGGTTCTTTGAGCCGCCCTTAAGGCATCTGGATTTCCCGCTGCCATCATATACTGCCAGCCGCCAACTATTAGCATTAGAAGTGCTAAGGGACCGATTACTGTTAATGCCCATTCAATAATAGTCTTAACATAGTCTCCAAAGCTTTCTACACATGTTTTACCCGAAAAAGGGGAACTTAGCTCAGTACACTCAGCAAAAGCTACTTTGGGAAAGACTAAAAGCCCAACAGATAAAAACACTAAGACTAACAGCTTTTTTATTTTCATACTAAGCCTAATATATCAAACCATAACCATTTTTGTCAAATAAATTAAGGTATCAGGGATAACAAAAGCTTCAGAGGTAACAACTGTAAAAAGGCCAACTAACAAACCCTTCTGATACCTTCGCCACTTTTTACACATCTGTTACTCTTGACACCTCTGATACTTTTGTTACTTTTTGAGGTTGACTTTCTGCTAAATCTCTGTTATATTCATCTCACTCAGAAATTCCTATTCTAAAGTAAAGTTTTGTTTATTGAAAGAGGTGGTTCTAGAAAAATAATTTTTCATCAGCGTAAATCCGCGTATACAACGGAAAATCTGCGTCTATCAGCGACCTAGAAAGGATGTGATTAAGAATGAAAAAGAGTTTAGTTTTGACTTTGATATTTATTTTTTTAATCTCTCTTGTTTCTACGATTAGCTGTGGTCAAAAGGAAAAGAAGATGGAATTTAAAGCCCTACAAAAAGCCAAAGAAATTCCAAGCCTAAAAGACACTTCTCCGCCAGCTGAAAAACCAATCGATAAAACCGCCCTCAAAGTCGGAGAAGTCGCTAAATTACGAGATATTGAATTAGTTGTGAATGAAGTTAAGGTAGAGCCGGCTCGATGGAAAGAAGGTCATAGTGACGTTAAAGTAGGCCTTATAATAAAAAATACTTCTTCGTCTTTTCTTGAGGTTTCATTAGATGGGAAGTATATAAACGGGGAGTTAAAAAGTTATATAAAAATTAACAAACTTACTTATGGCTCGCTCTTTGAAGGCCAGTCTCCTCGGCTATATGTTCCGAGTCCGTACAATGATAATCCCTTATACCTTTTTCAGATTAAAGATAGCGCGGGAAATCTTAATTGGTTAACACCCATAGATAAAGCTAAGCGAGAAACAATGGTCCCGGGACAAACTTTTAGAGAAACTCTTAGATATGATGTCGCCTCCGCTTTTACCAGTTCGATGAAATTGGTAAATAGTGGTATGGCTGGCGCCTTAGAAATTAATCTTGTCACAAAAAAGGAGAAACCTAAGAATTTAACTCCTAGCTTTTATCCAGTCTACAAACTTGGAGAAAAAGCCAGTATCTCAGGACAATGGGATGTGACTGTAAGCAAAGAAAAAGAAGCTGCTGTATCTGTAAAGAAAGCCACTGGCCGAGAGGTTCAATCCCAAGCCGATCCGAATTACTGGGAGCCAGAGTACGTCGATACTCCCACCACTGCAATCGCCCTAAAAATTTCCTTAATTAATATGGGAAATACTGACCAGGAATCCCCACAGGAAAATTCTTTTTTTGTGGTTACTGCAAATGGGGAAAAAGAAATTCCTATTTCAGGGAAATTTGTAAACGAAGATGAGGCAAAAACTTGGGAAGTTCTTGGATATGCTCAAAGAGAGTTTCCTGGACACTATGGATTTGATATCGAGGAAGTATATAAAAACGCGAAGATTGCTCCTCGTGTCTCTATTGAAGGAATAATCGTCTACACCCTCGAGTCTCCACCCAAACAGTGCTACTTAATTATTCTCGTTGGCAACAATTATCTTGCCTACGACCTCGGGAAGATCTAA
>CAYFWR010000018.1:0-11960 GCA_964346865.1 uncultured Candidatus Saccharibacteria bacterium | reverse complement strand
AGCTTATGTTGATGGAAAACGGGTTAAAATTGAAAAAGATGTGATTGATTTTATGTTGATTGATCCTGGTAAAACGGGGAATGTTAAAATAATTCTTAAGTTTGGTAAGACCTGGGATCAATATCTTGGTTATTTAATTACAGTAGTAACTTTATTTTATTTGATTTATGTTCCATTTAAAAGAAAGAGACAAAATGAGCAGACAAAAAAGTAAAATTCTTTCCTTTCTTTTGCATTTTTTTTGTATCATTGGGCTTTTATGCACTTTCCTCTTAATAGCGAGATTCTATCTTGACCCTGCTCGTTTTTTTGCTGGTGTCAATGCTTTTATCGGAGTAGATTTTTATCAATTTCCTACTTATCTTGCTTATGTTAAAGAACACTTAAATTTTCCAATTTTTCTCTGGAGAAGTGATTGGTTTGCTGGGATTCCCTTTATTTTTGATTACGCCTGGCTTCATTTTTATTTAGCGACTCCTCTTGTCGCCTTTTTTGATGTTATCCAAGCTTCACAAATTTATGCCTTAGCGACATTATTTTTATATTTTCTTTGTGCATATTTTCTTTTTTACGAATTATCTAAAAATCGACTCCTTTCATTACTTATTAGTTTGGCTTTAATGTGGTCATCCGGTCTTTATGTTCCTTTATTTGGGGGAGGTAATACCACTACTTCAACAACATTATTTTTCGCTCCACTTTCAATTTATTTTATTGTCAAATATTATCATACCCTCAATAGGAAATTCTTTTTTCTATCAGCTCTTTCAATTGGCTTAGCTTTTTTATCACATCCAGCTTTTACCTTGGTTCTGGTTTTACCACCCTCGCTTTTTGGTCTTTTATTCTATTGGGACGAAAAAACACCATTGTTCTCCCTAAGAAAAATTTTTGATACCTTTATACTTTTTATATTGTCTGTTTTAATTGGTGCGCCGGTTATTTATCAAATGTATACCATTGGCGTTATGGCCCAGAAGGGGATAGGTCCTCTTTTTGCTTTCCACACACCAATAAAAGAGATTATGGCACAATTTTTAACCTCTAATAATTATTTCCTTTATCTTGCTTTTGGATTTTTATTTATTGGTGTTTTATTAACTCGATCATTTAAATTTTTTAAAATAACAACACCCTTCATTTTAGGAATAATATTTATTTCAATTTTCGAATGGCTGTATAGTATCGGATATAATCCAGTTGTCGAGTCGGTGGGACCAGGTCGAACTTTTTGGGTTCTACCTTTAATGTTAGGTTGTCTTATTGCCGTATTCTATAGAAGTATGAAAGATAATCTGAACGAAGCGAAAGGTTTTAAAAGAATAACTTCAATGATAACTGTGTCCGGAAGTCTTGTTATTCTTGGATTATTTTTCTTACAGCCATTAAAGGCAGACCTTTTAAAATGGAAGGGCTATGTTGAACCGACTCTTGTCTACCCACCCGAAATCAATAAAGTATTCAATCAAAAGACGCCAGATTCCGAGAAGAAAGCTATTTTGCAAAGTTTTATTCCTTCCTGGATGGATACTACTGATATTCAACATCGATTTTATACCATTGATGGTAACATTAATATTTGGTGGAATATTATTTATGATTTACCTCTTTATCATGGTTATTACAGTGGTAAACAATGGTTAGGGGTAAACTGGGCTTATTGGACAAATATGGTTGTCTCTGGTGAACAGGTTTATCATTGGAAGGCCCCGCTCCAGTTGACAAAGAATCAAGCCCAGTTTCTTATCGATTGGCAATCAATCAAATATATCTATGCTCAGGAAGTAGAGATTACAGAGGGGATGAAGTCTCCAGAAACCAATGATCCATTAATTGGATCCTTTCTTACTCAGGATGAGAATATTATAGAAACAGAGGGAGAAAAAGTAGGACCATCCGCTCGAAAATTCTGGCAAGTTAAGGAAAAGACTACTTCAAAAATTGTTCGACCCAGCAATTCCCCAACCCTTTTAGTGGTTGGCGATGATAATAACTACGATAGTATTTTGAGAATTTTGGCTATGAATAATCTAAATTCAAAATATATTATCCCTATTCATGGACCAGACTATATAGATGGTATTAGGGAGAGAGAACTGAAAAATTTTGATATAATTTTGCTTTATGGCCATAAATATAAATCTCTGAGATCTTGGAAAATTCTAGAAGATTATGTAAAAAATGGTGGAAAATTAATTATAAATACTGGTGGTGATAATAAAGAAGTTGATTTAGAGGATCTTCCTGCGGTTTTTCCTACCAATGATTTGGTAAAATCTTCAATTAATAAGAAATGGAATTTAGATTCTCCTGTTCACCCCATTACTTCTTCTCTCTCTGTTTCTGATTTTTCTCCTCCCGTTTATGAGGATGGCCCTTGGGGAGTTTCAGTTGTCCCTTCTGATGAAGATCTAAGACCAAATGCTAAAATTATCTTAAGTGATTCTGGACATCCAATTTTGGTTTCTAGAAATTTAGATAAAGGAACAGTAGTTTGGTCCGGCATGAATCTTCCTTATCATCTTTTAACCTATCATAATAAATCAGAAACTCTTTTATTTAAAAATATACTTAACTTTTTAGTCATATTGAAAAAAGGAGATGAAATTAATTTTGAAGTTCAAAGACCTCAATCTGAAAATATTAGAGTTACTGGTAATGATTTTAAAGGGGTTATTCTGGGAGAAAATGCTTATGGCGGTTGGACAGCTTCTGTAAAATCTTCTGAAAAAACACAAAAATTAAAGATTTATAAGGCGGGACCGGATTTTATGTATGTAAGATTGCCTCAGGAATTTCAATCGTCGGCAGAAGTTAGATTTCATTATAGAGGTTCAGTTTGGGGGTGGTTTCTTTTTATCCTAAGCGTATCGACAATATTTGTAGTTTTAAAGAAAGTATTTTTACTCCAGAAATCGATTTTGCCTAAATCTAGAAAAATCTTCCCTCGACTCGGATTAAAAAGTGGAATTAAGGATTGGTGGTGGAAAGATGATGAGGTCTGAAAAAATAAAATGTGATGTAGGAATTATGGCTTATAATGAAGAAGCAAATATTGGTCAGCTCCTTTCTGTTTTACTAAGTCAAAAAACCTCTAATTCTGAAATTTCCCAAATAATAGTAGTAGCTAGTGGTTGTACCGATAGAACCGAATTTATAGTTAATAATTTTTCTAAAAAAGACAGGCGGATAAGATTATTAACTCAAAAAAAAAGGGAAGGAAAAGCTTCGGCTGTAAATCTATTTTTAAAACAAGCAAAGGGAGGCATTTGTATCTTAGTAGGAGGAGACATCTTACCTAAAGACAATACAATTGAAAATTTAATTGAAAAATTTTCCAATCCCAAAATCGGAATGGTAGGAGGACATCCTATTCCTAAAAATAATCCAAAAACCTTTATGGGATTTACTGCCCATTTTTTATGGGGCCTTCATCATAAATTATCTTTAGAATATCCTAAATGTGGAGAGATAGTCGCCTTCTTAAATATTGTGAAGAGGATACCTCAAGATACTCCGGTAGACGAGGTAAATATAGAACAGATAATTACTAAAGAAGAATATAAATTAGATTATGCCCCTAAGGCTATAGTTTATAATAAAGGACCAGATAATTTGAAAGAATTTTTAGCCCAACGACGGAGAAATTTTGCCGGACACCTCTTTCTTAAAAAAAGATTTAAATATGAAGCTTCAACTATGAAAGGAAGAAGGATTGTATTTTTACTTTTCAAGGATCTAAAATTTAATTTAAAGGAAATAGTTTGGATATTTGCTATAGCAATATTAGAAGTAACTGGAAGAATATTAGGGGCATATGATTTTTATATTAAAAAAAAGAATCCTTATATTTGGGAGATAGCGAAGACTACTAAAAAAATGAAATGATTGATTTAGCTCCTAAAATTTTAGAATACAAGTTAAAACGCCGGTTAAATTGGCCGAGGGTTTTGCCAATGAATATTACCATTAGTGTTTCGTATAAATGTAATTCCCGATGTCGGACTTGTAATGTTTGGAGAAAAATAAGCGAAGAGTTGGTACTTAAAGAATGGGATGAAGTTTTTCGATCCTTAGGTAGAACTCCTTTTTGGTTTACAGTTTCTGGCGGCGAACCCTTCTTAAGAAAAGATTTGGTCGAAATTGTAAAAAGTATTTATAAAAATTGCAGGCCAGGGGTTATAAATATTCCTACAAATGGTCTTTTATATAACCAGATTCCTCAAAAAGTAAAAGAAATTGTAAAGAATTGCCCGAAATCACAAATTATTGTTAATCTTTCCATTGATGGAATTAGAGAAAAACATGATGCTATAAGGGGTATCCCTGGCAATTTTGATAAAGCAATGAGAACATATAGAGCTTTAAAGAAGCTAAAATATCCCAATTTTACCTTAGGGATTCATACTGTTATTTCTAAATTTAATGTCGACAAAATCCCCAAAATTTATCAATACTTAATAAAATTAAAGCCTGATTCCTATGTGACGGAAATTGCTGAAGAAAGAGTTGAACTGGGTACAGACGGCTTGGATATTACGCCATCCCAAGAGAAATATTCGAAAGCCATTGACTTTTTGATAAAGGAACTTAAGAAAAGAAAATTTAAAGATATTTCTAAAATCACCCAATCTTTTAGGACAGAATATTATCAAAATGTAAAAAGAATTTTAAGAGATAAAAGTCAGGTCATTCCTTGTTATGCAGGAATTGCCTCAGCTCAAATTGCTCCTAATGGCGACGTTTGGTCCTGCTGTATTAGGGTAGATGTGTTAGGAAATTTAAAAGAAAACGATTTCGACTTTAAAAAAATTTGGTTTTCAAAAAGAGCAGATGAAATTCGAAAAGATATTAAGTCAAAAAAGTGCTATTGTCCTATGGCCAATGTTAGTTATACTAATATGCTTTGTGATTTAAGAACCCTAACAAGGCTAACATCTAAGATAATTAAGGGGGATAAATGAAAATTTTTGTTACTGGTGGTACTGGTTTTATTGGTAGTCATCTTGTAAAGGCTTTGGTTTCTGAGGGCAACCAGGTTTTTGTTTTGACTTCAAAAAAGGAAAAAATAAAAGAGGTTGAGAATTTGGGAGCGGAAGCAGTTTTGGGCCATTTAAAATCCCTGGCTTTTTTAAAAAAAGTTCTAAAAGGAATAGAGGAGGTTTACCATTTGGCGGCGATTCGAGATCGGTGGGGGACTAATCGCCAAGAATATCAGGAGGTTAATGTTTTAGGAACTAAAAATTTACTCGAGGCTTCAAAAAAAAATAAAATAAAACATTTTATTTTTTGTAGCTCGGTTACTGTATTGGGATATCCAGAAGAAACACCAATTTGCGAATCATCTCCATGTGTTCCTAAGACTTTATATGGACAAAGTAAACATCAGGCCGAACAATTAGTTAAAAGATATCAAAAAAAGGGACTACCCACAACTATTATAAGGCCAACTGTAGCTTATGGACCGGGAGATACTGCCGGGATGATGCTTAAACTTTGTAAACTTGTAAAAGAAAAGAAATTTAAAATTGTAGGGAATGGCAAAAATCGTCTTCATCTAATTTATGTTGATGATTTAATAAATGGACTTTTTCTAGCCAGAAATCCCAGAACTTTTGGGCAAACCTATATTTTGACTTATAAAAACTCTATTACTGTCAATGAATTAGTAAAATTAGTAGCTAGTATTTTAAAAGTCAAAATTTCTTTACAATATGTGCCTTTGAGGTTTGCCAAAATAGTTGGATTCTTGATGGAAAACTTTTATTATGTTGTCCGAATTAAAAAAGAACCTTTGGTAACCAGATCAAAAGTTGATCTTTTTACTAAAAATCAAATTTATGATGTTTCCAAAGCTAAAAAAGAATTAGGTTTTAGTTCCAAAATAGGTTACAGAGAAGGAGTTAAAAAAACCATTCATTGGTATAAGAAAAATAGAATTATATAGGTGAAATTTATGAAAAAGGAAATTGTTAAGATAGATTTAGAAAAAAAATATAATCGAGAAATTAAAGGTTTTGGTGAAATTTATGAAATTATGTCAGTAAGAAATACCCAGAGGAAGCTTAGAAAAAAATTTGGCAAAGGAATTTTATTTTTAGTTTCTAATAAATCTCATAAAGGACGGGGATTAACCTTGAGTGAAATTCAAAAATTACTTCAAAAGAAAAATTATCAGATACTTAAAAGTGGATTTACAGATTCATTTTTGATTTCTTCTAATCCGAGAAAAAAAGAAGATATTAACCCCTTTGTTAAATCTTTTTTGCTTGTATTTTTAACTCAGTTTTTCTTTTGGATTGTTGTTCAGTTTGAGTTTCTTTGGGAAAGTTCGAAATCTTCTCACATGATTTATACTTTAACTAAAGAAAAAAGGAGATAAAGATTTCAAGATGAAAACACTACTTGTGAATCCCCAGCTTAAAAAATACCAGCAGCCCAGCTTACCACCTTTGGGGCTTTTGTCGATTGCTGCTGTCTTGGAAAAAGAAGGGCAAAAAGTTGATCTTTTGGATCTTAATGTTGAACCCAAAGCTCTAAAAAATTATAAAGAAAAACCGGATTTGGTAGGGATTACCGCAACAACACCTTTAGTGAAAGAAGCTTGGAATTTGACTAAGTATTTTAGAAAAAAAAGAATTCCAGTAATTTTGGGAGGACCGCATCCCTCAGCTTTGCCTGAGGAGTCTCTTAAATATGCAGATATAGTAATTAGAAATGAAGGTGAGTTAACAATGAAGAAACTATGTGAAAATTGGGACAAAAAGGAAAAAGTGATTGGTATTTCATATAAAAAGAATGGTAAAATAATTCATAATCCACCGAGACCCTTGATAAAAAATTTAGATGAATTACCTTTTCCAGCCTATCATTTACTCCCTGATATTTCACTATACTCTACTCCTCAACCTGTTGTGACTCAAAAGAAACGCTGCTTGACTCTTGTTACCTCAAGAGGGTGCCCTTATCAATGCAATTATTGTTTTAAAGGTGTCTTTGGTCCGGTTTGGCGACCCCATAGCGCCGAATATATAGTTAGATTGTGGAAATATTTAGTTTCTGATTTTGGAGTCGAAGAAATCGGAGTTCAAGATGATAATTTTAACTTTGATTACGATCGGGCAAGAAGAATTGTCGATGGTCTGATAAAAGAAAAGATTAATATCCCTTGGACCACGGCTCAAGGTATCCGAGCCGACAAAGTAGACTTACCTCTTCTTTCAAAAATGAAAAAGTCCGGGTTTTTTAGAACCGGCTTTGGGATCGAGGCCGGATCTCAAGAAATGATTTACAAAATTGGCAAAGGGTTAAAATTAGAAAAGGCAGAAAAAGCAATCAAGATCTGTAAAAAATTGGGTATTGAATCCATAGGTTACTTTATCATCGGCAATGCCTATGATAATACAAAAACAATGGAAGAAACTATTAATTTGGCAATAAAACTTGATCCCGACATCGCCCATTTCACTATTGCTGTTCCACTACCAAGTACGCCCTTGTATAAATTAATTGAAAAAGAAGGGAAATTCCTTATTAAAGATTGGAATTTATACGGCTATACCAGGGGGCTTTGTTATTTTGAAGTCGGAGAATTAAAAAAGGAACTTGTAGAAACAATGTATAGAAGAGCTTATCGGCGGTTTTATTTAAGGCCTAAGGTAGTAAAAAGGATATTAACAAAAAAATCTACCTGGCTTAGGATTCCCGAGGTTGCAAGGGCTTCCGTCCATTATTTAGGAGGTAGAAATGGCTGATGTCTTGTTAGTGCAGCCACTTGTTGGTATTTTAGATGAAATTAAAAGTGCTCCGGCGCTTCCTTTATCTTTGCTTACGGCAGCCAAGTTGGTTTGTCAAGAATGTGATGTTAAAATTGTTGATCAAAGAATTGAGCGAGAGAATTGGAAAAAAGTTCTTAAAAAAGAACTAAAAAAGAATCCAATATGTGTTGGAACAACCACAATGTTGGGTCCTCAAATTAAATTTGGTCTGGAAATTAGCGAATTTATTAAAAAAGAAAGTGATGTTCCGATAGTTTGGGGCGGACCTCAAGCTAGCGTTCTCCCAATTCAGACGATCGAAAACAAAAACATTGATATTATCATCCAGGGAGATGGGGAGATTACCTTTTTGGAATTGGTTAAGGCTTTAAAAAATAAAAAACCCCTTAAGAATGTTAGAGGAATTTTATACAAGTCGAAAGGAAAAATAATTCAAACCGAATCTCGACCACTTCTGGATATAAATGAGATGCCTGACGTCCCTTATCACTTGGTTGATGTAAAAAAATATCTACCCAAGAGGATGGGGGTACCGACAATTGATATAGAAACTTCTCGAGGTTGTCCCAATCGCTGCGCTTTTTGCTATAATCCTTTTTACAATAAAGGCAGATGGCGATTTCTAAGAACCGAAGTTGCTTTGGAAAGAATAGAAAAAGTAATCAATAAATTTGGGGCTAAGGGAATCTGGTTTATTGATGATGAATTTTTTGTTGATCTTGGTCGGGCCAGAAAAATCATTGAACGGCTGAAGGAACTCAATATTATCTGGACGGTTCAGGGGACAAGAATTCGTTCGGCTTTAGGGATGGATGATGATTACATAAAGATGTTAGAGGATAGCGGTTGCCGGCAATTAAACTTTGGCGTGGAGACAGGGTCAGAAAAGATCTTAAAAAAGATTCATAAAGGGATTACTATTCCCGATGTTCTCAGGGTTAATAAAAAATTTTCCCGTTATAATATTGTCCCTTGGTACTATTTTATGATAGGCTTTCCTTATGAAACTGAAAAAGAGGTAAAAAAGACAATTGATTTAACTCTTCGGCTTCTTTCCGAAAATCCCAAAGCCAAAATTTCAAGCATTGCTTGTTTTACGCCATACCCAGGCACTCAGTTGTTCGAAGAATCAAAAAAATATGGATATACACCACCTGGTAAACTTTCTGACTGGAGCTTGTATGCTACCGATAATATTAATGTTCCTTGGCTCTCTGGTAAGAAAAAAAGAGAGGTCGAGGTAATTCAATTTATAAGTTTGTTTATGGATCAAAAAGCCAAAGATGTTGTAGACTCAAAATTCATTAACTTTTTAGCTAATTTGTATCGTCCTGTAGCTTTATTTAGATTAAGACATCAATTTTACAGTTTTCCCCTAGATGTCTATATTGGAAAATTAGTTAAAGAAAGAAAGATAAGTTTATGATTGATTTTCTTTTTGTTCAAAAATCTCCTTTCCCGAGCTTTGGCCCGATGTTTATCTCTGCCGTTCTTAAAAAAAACGGCTACAATTGTGATTTGATTTTAGCAAGCGAGGAAAAAGATCTAATCAAAACAATTTTGG
The DNA here is from genome assembly GCA_964346865.1 of uncultured Candidatus Saccharibacteria bacterium. GTDB lineage: Bacteria > Patescibacteriota > CPR2 > CAYFWR01 > CAYFWR01 > CAYFWR01. The sequence goes on along the minus strand of CAYFWR010000018.1, from coordinate 2,618 downwards.
ATAAAAAACCTCTTATTGTTAGTTTTCCGACCATTACCGGTGAACACAAATGGATTTTAGAAACGGCTAGAGAGATCAAGAAAAAAAGTAAAGGACGCATTTTAACCCTCCTTGGCGGCCCTCATCCAACCTATTATCCAGAGATTATCAAGGAAAAGGGGGTGGATATTATTTCTTTAGGGGAGTCTGAAGATGCTATTTTAGAACTAATTTGTGCCTTAAAAAATAAAAAAGACATAAAGAAAATAATGAACCTCTGGATTAAAGAGAATGACAAAATATATAAAAATGAAATTAGACCATTAGTTTATGATTTAGATAATTTACCCTTTCCAGATCGAGAAATCTATTATAAGTATGATTTTTTAAAGAAGGCTAGCGTAAAACAGTTCTTAACCGGTCGGGGCTGCCCCTATAGCTGTACTTTTTGCGCCAATAATCTCTTAAGAAAGATTTATCAAGGCAAAGGTCGATATATTAGGAGAAGATCACCAGATAACGTGATTTCTGAAATGAAAGATGTTAGAAAAAAATATGGCATGAAAACCCTTTCTTTTACTGATGACAATTTTATTTCGAATCAAGTTTGGCTGGATGAATTTTTACCGAAATATAAAAAAGAGATTAACCTTCCTTTTATGTGTAATGTGACTGCTAATTTAGTTACTGAGAGTTTAATTAAAAAATTAAAATCCGCGGGCTGTTATGGAGTTTCTATGGGGATTGAGTCGGGCAATGAGAAGTTGCGAAAAGAAATTCTGGGGAAATATATTACCAATAGCCAAATACTCTCGGCAGGTAAGACTATTAAGAAATATAAACTCATTTTAAAAACTTACAATATCTTATGTTTACCCGGAGAAACAGTTGAAAGCGCTTTTGAAACGATTCTTTTAAATGCAGCAATTCGGCCGGATCATACATCTTGCTCTTTACTTCAGCCCTATCCTAAATACGATATTACCGAGTTCGCAAAAAAAAATAATTATCTGCCAAGAAATTTTGATGTTGACGATGTCTTTGATAGTATCTACTCTGACTCACCTATTAATGTCAGCAATAAAAATCAAATTAAAAACCTTCAGACTTTCTTTTTCATCGCTGTAAAATATCCAAAACTTATACCCTTAATTAGAATGTTGATAAAATTGCCACCAAATTTCGTTTATAAATGGCTTGCCAAACTTTTTTATGGCTTTTATATGAGTCGAGTTCACAAATTGACACTTTTAGATATAGTTAGATATGCCATTCATTGCGATCCTTTTAAGATTTGACAAAGAAAAAAATTCTTTTTATAATAACTACAGTATAAGTATTTGACAAACAAGTATAGTTCGAATTTTATTCGATTTAGCAAGGAAAGTTGGTGAAAATCCAACACAGTTCCGCTGCTGTGATTTCCTTTAAGGAATTAGTCAGAATACTTGCTCTATGCTTTATTCTTCGTTTCAGAGAATATTGTTCTTTTTTCTTCGAGAAAAGAGAAAGGATAACCCTCTTGATATCAATCTATCCTTTCTTTTGAAAGGATTTTTAAATTAAGAGGTAAAAATAAGAAATAAAGAATTAATCTAGACTTTCTATATTAATGGAGAATTTACTCAATTATTGATAGTCTATAGTGAGTAGAGTGGGAAGTTTTATTAAATAAATTTAGGATTTGCGCCAAATAATATTATTACAGAAAAAAAAGTTCAAAAAGGTAACAGAGACAATCCCAACCAAGGCAGCATAAATATAGTACAGATTAATTTCTAATAATAGATAATAAATAAGATAATTTATTCCTAAAGAAACAAAGGTTAGAATATAGTAAAGGATCATTTTTTTGAAAAATTGTTTGCCAAATTTAGCCTTTTGATCAGACCAAGTAAAAAGATTGTTCCAGATAAAATTATTTAAGATTGAAAGAATTGTTCCAGGGAACCAAGCGATATATTTGTTGAAATGAAAGAATTCTACAAATATATATAAAGTAGTTAAACCTACCAAAACTCCACTTAGGCCTACTATTGAGAATTTCAGACCTCGTTTAAAAAGATTTTTCATTTCGACATATATAATTTCCTTGAGATAATATTAACATAAAAAATAAAGGAGATAAAAAATGAGGAACAAAGAATTAATTGTAGCCGTTGTAATTAGCACTCTTTTTTTAGGACTAGGGATTTATAAGGTTACAGATAAGACAAAAGAGACACCTACTTCGGTTGTAAAAGAACAAAAAAATCCTAAATTAATTCAGTATGAGGGAAGAGAAGGAAAAAGTGTTTTTGAACTTTTAAAAGCTGGGAATCAGGTAGTAGCTTCTGAATCTTCCTTGGGAGTATTTGTTTCTGAAATTAATGGGATAAAAAACACCGAGAATGAATTTTGGCTGTTTTATGTTAATGATAAATTGGCTGAGGTTTCGGCCGATACATATATTACTAAAGATGGCGATAAAATCGAATGGCGGTTTGAAGAAAGTCCATTTTAACTTAAAGAAGATATGGCTTATTTTTTCATTATTACAGCAGTAATTTTAAGAATTTTACCTCATGCTCCAAATTTTGCCCCAATTGCGGCCATGGCTCTGTTCGGCGGAACCTATTTAAATAAAAAATACGCTCTTT
>CAYFWR010000017.1:0-12269 GCA_964346865.1 uncultured Candidatus Saccharibacteria bacterium | reverse complement strand
CTAATTTCTTTACGTAATCTCTTTATTCGTTCTTGGGCTTGTTTTTTATCCATAGACCACACGAATTAAAACTAATCTTTTTATCTACACAAATATAACACGAATTCTATTAGAGAAAATTAAAGACTAACATTTGTGATTGTATTCGCGATAATGACCTTATTATATCAAAAAAGAGAGGTTTTGACCTCTCTTTATTTCCTCCCTAATAAAGAAAAACTACTTATTCTATCTTATTTTTATAGATATAATGATCTTCTGCGTCGTACCAAATAACATAAAAATTGCCTTCAGGGTCCAATTGAAAATTCGGATAAATCCGGCTATTTGATTCTCTGCCTACATTAATTGGATTGGATAAGGTAACTCCATCCCATTTAGCATAAAAAATCTTATAGATATAGGCTTCCCAACTAATAGTCTCTCTATCCACCCAAACAATATAAATATTGTCTTTCGAATCAAGTCCAATTTGCTGAACTCCCCTAGCTTCCTTCTTGGGGGAATTGCTAATATTCATTGGGTCAGATAAGGTAGTCTCATCCCACTTAGTATAAAAAACATCAGAGTAAGTTCCGACAAAATCCTCCCAAATGATATGAAGATTATCTAAAGAATCGAGTTTGCATTTAAATGCGAATGTGTCAGGTTCTATAATAATTGGAGTCGTCCAAGTTGTACTGTCCCATTTTGTATAATAAATATTTCCTTTTTCGTCATCTTTTGAGGCCCCATATACAATATGTGGGGAGTCTTTTGAATCAAGTAGGATTTGGTAACTGCCAATCAAATATGATTCATCTGGAAAATCACTGATATTTTTGGGCTCTGACCAACCGTTCCCATCTCGCTTAGCATAAAAAAGGTTGGAAGAATAAAAGTCATTCCATATAACATGAAGATGATCTTTTGAATCAATGAGAAGTTCTGGCTGTGAAGAATCTCCCCAATTTTTGGATATATTTTGAGGCTCCGACCAAGTTTTACCATCAAATTTGGAATAAAAAATATCAGATTGGGTTTCAACCGAAATCCACCCTTGAGGATCTGGGGTGCCTAAATTACGAGTAAAATAATGCTGCCATACCATATGAATATTATCCCTAGAATCAAATTGCATCTGCGGACAACGAGCAGAATCATCATCATGTTCACCACTAATCCTTTTACTGATCCTTTGAGACTCTCCCCATTTAGCACCGCCCCACTTCGCATAGAATATACTATAGTCAACATTACTCATTACACATTGACTCCAAGCCACGTGAGGATTGCCTTGCGGATCTATTTTAATATCAAGGGGGCAATGCCAATCATCATCACTTGTAAGATCACGCCAAACGGCTATTTTCTCCCAAGACCAATTAGAGGCCTTCTCTATTTCTTCATTTTTTTCACTCTGACTTTTTTGATCCCCATTGTTTTTCAAAACAAAATTTTTAACTATAAAGACTGAACCAGAAGCTATTAAAAGAATAGTAATAATTAAAATTACCCAAAACCAAATGGATTTTTTGGGTTTTGGTGGTTGTTTCCCAGGGACTAAGTTTACTGATGGTTGAGGTTCTGAGCTTGGAGTTTGAGTTTGGGGAATTGGGTTAGAAGTACTTTCTTCTGACCCTTGAGGTTTTGGGGTTGGAGCTTGGGATGCTGGACTTGGAGCAGAAACATTCTCTTCTGGTTTCTGAGGTCCGGGAGTTGGAGTCTGGGCTTCAGAAGCTTGAGACTCTGAGCTCGAACTAGAAATATTCTCCTCTGGCTTTTGAGGTTCAGAGGATTCAGTCTCCTGAGGTTGAGTTTCTTTCTCTATCTTTTTTTCTTCTTCCTTAGATTGATTCTGACTACTTTCTTCTTTTATATCTTCTTTCTCAATTTTAGACCCACAACTACTACAAAAGAGATTCCCCTTTATTTCTACAAGTTCTCCATTGCATTTAGGACAATTCATTAACCCTCCTTATAGTCTTAGATTAAAATAAAAGTGTAAAGTTTAAAATTTTGACAATCTGAGTTATTGTACCTCTTTTTTCCCTTTTAAATTATCAACTACCTTTTTAAAATTAAACTTAAAGTTCGCCACAAAAGTCTGCAAAAAAATCTTTATATTTTTGACAATAATCGGGTAAGCCATTTTTAATTTGTAAGTATCTCGCCAATCTTTTCTCAAAGAAAAATTTTTGATTTCTTCAAGTTCCAACTCTGGCGGTGAGCCGATTTTTTTAGCTTCTAACTTTTCTTTCTTTGAAGTAATCTTAGGAATTTCAACTTTTTTTTCTATTCTTGATTCTGGTTTTAATGTTGTTAGAATTACTTCTTCTTTTAAAATCTTTGGTTTAGGTCTTTTAATCTCTGATTGAGGTTTGGCAAATTGAGGTTTGGGTAGAGATTGAACCTCAAAACTTTCTCCGATTTGAGGTTTTAATTCGGTTAATCCTCCTGTTTGAGGCTTTGGAGCTTCTTGAATTTTTTTCTGGGGATGTGACTTAAAAGTCTTTATTTCTGGTGTAGAAGGCTCTTCCCCAACTGGTGCTCTGCCCTCTCGGCCACAATCCAAGCAAACCAATTTGGTTTTGGCTTTAATTAAATCTCCACCACAATACGGACATTTCCCAAAAATTGCGCCCGCCATAATATCTCCTCTTGTCTTATTATAAAAGTTTTTATGGTTAAAAGAAAGAATAAAACGCAAAATCGCAAAAATTTTTCATTTTTTATTAGTAGATTCGTAACAAATTCGTAATTCGTAGTCTATCATGCCATTTTTCTAAGTTGATGAACTCTTTCTTCTATTGGTGGATGAGTCTCAAAAAGACTAGCAAACCAGCCACGAGAAGTTCCTTTAAGTTCTTTTAAAGGATTAGTAATGTAAAGATGAGCGGTGGCTTTGTTGGCTGCTTCCAAAGGCTCTGTATCTGCCGATATTTTAAGAAGAGCCGAAGCTAAACCCTCAGGATAACGAGTCAAGAGAGCGCCATCGGCATCTGATAAAAACTCTCTCTTCCGGGAGATTGCTAATTTAATTAAAGTAGCAAAGAGAGGTGAGAGTAAGGCTAAAACAATTCCAACTACCATAAAAATTGTTTGAAGTTGATTTCCTTCTCGACTTCGACGCCGGCCCCCACCCCAAAAACTCCATCGCAAAAATAAATCCGCTAAAAGAACTACAATCCCTACTAAGACAACAACAATAGTCATCAGCCGAATATCATAATTTTTGATATGAGAAAGTTCGTGGGCAATAACTCCTTCGAGTTCTGGTTTTTCTAATTTGCCGATAATCCCAGTAGTCAAACAAATCACTGCATGCTTAGGATCTCGACCAGTAGCAAAGGCATTTGGAGCTGAATCGTTAATAATATAAATTTTAGGAACTGGCATTCCAGCAGTAATACAAAGATTTTCAACTAAATGATAAATCTTAGGATTTTCTTTGTGTTTAACCTCTTTTGCTCTTGAAATAAAAAGAGTAATTCTATCTGAATAAAAATAACTGATCCAGGCCTGAAAAACACTAATAAAAACTGCGATGTATAAAATTAAAGGATTCCCTAAAGCCCGACTAAAAATCCAACCCAAAAAAATTATAAAAATTAAAAAAAATCCTAAAAGAAAAATCGTTTTTCTTTTGTTAGAATCTATCTGTTTATACATAATATTTCAATACTAATCAGATGCTAATTTAATATACTAATCTATGCGAATATATTAGTTGTAGTTTTTTATCTTCCTCTTAGTCGAATTCGAATTTATTCGCATTAGAATTCGCAATTGATTCGCATTTGATCTTAGAATTTTACTTTTACTGGCTCTTTAGCTTCAGGTTCTTCAAGTTCAAAGAAGTCTCTTTTAGTAAACCCAAAAGGTCCAGCAACTAAATTGTTTGGAAAAGACTGAATTTTAATATTAAAGTCTCGAACATTGCCATTATAAAATCGCCGAGCTGCTTGGATTTTATCTTCAGTATCAGTTAACTCATCCTGAAGCTTGGCAAAGTTTTCATTAGCTTTAAGTTGAGGGTAGTTTTCAGCAACAGCAAACAAAGATTTTAAAGTCCCTGCAAGCATATTCTCGGCTTTACTTTGATTAGTGACTCCCGAAGCGTCAATAGCTTTTGTTCTTGCTTCGGTAACTTTCTGAAAAACTTCTTTTTCATGCTTAGCATAGCCTTTGACAGTCTCCAGTAAATTAGGAATGAGATTATACCGCCTTTTTAACTGAACATCAATGTCACTCCAAGCTTCATCAACTCGATGTCGTCCTCTAATCAACATATTGTAGATCGCAATTAACCAAACTACAACTAATGCTACTAAACCTAAAAGTACCCAAATGATTGTCATTTTTCACCTCCTGAGGCCTCTGAATATATATTCATTACAGAGGCCGAGGTCCCGACGAAACGAAGTGAATATCGGGACATTTTAATTAATTATTTTTTCAATCGATTTTTATAAATTTTACCTAGGCTGATTATTACCTTGGTATCACAAGTTTATCTCCAACACTCAAAAAATAGGGTTCTTCTAATCCATTAGTTTCGGCAATAGCAGAAACAGAAACCCCAAATTTTTCAGCGATTGTTGAAAGAGTATCTCCATCAACAACAGTATAAGTTTCGGTGGTTGGTTCTGGTGTTGGAGTCGAGGTAGGCTCTGGAGTCGGTGTTGGTGTCGAAGCTGGTGTTGGGGTTAATTTGGGGGTACTTTGAATTTTTGGTCCGGGAGTCGTTTGTTCTTTCAGTGTCAAACCCTTATTAAAAGAAATTTTCCACAAACCAAAAATAAAAATAGAAATTACGAGAAGAGAAATGAAAGGATAGACAATTTTTTTCGATTTTTTCTCTTTATTTCGATCCTTTTTAAGATCCTGGCGTAAACCATCTGAAAGCTTTGGAAATGAATCACCTTTTGTCATTTTTCTTCATAAAACTAATCTAATATTATTGTACCTAATATTTTAAAAAGATAAAGGGGCACATTTTTATCTAATCACAAGGTGCCCCTCTTGAATCTTCATATTAGAAAATTCTTTTAAGAAAGCGTCCTCCAGCCTTCAATCCTCCACCAAATAAAGATCGAGTGAAGCCCCGACAACATACTTTTTCCAGCGAGTCAGCAACATAATCAAGTTCTTCGTCAGTTACGGTTAAGGGTGGTTCAAGTCGTATAGTGTTCAGATTATTGAAGGTGTAGGCAGTTAGAATCCCGAAATCCCGCCGGAGGTCTGCTGCAATCAAGGCAGCGAAATTTTCCTCTAAAATATTTCTAATGGGGGTAGGAAGCAGTCGGGGTTGATTAAACTCAATTCCCACTAAAAGACCCTTACCTCTGACGGCCTTCACTATACTTAATTCCTCTAAGCCCTTTAGCTTACTGATGAATTTTTGACCCTTAACTGCTGTCTCGGTGATAATCTTCCCATTGTTTCTACAGAGGATTTCGATGGTTGCGATGGCGGCAGCACAAGCTCTAGTATTTCCTCCAAATGTTGAAGTGTGGAGAAGACAACGATCAATACTTCCATATGCTTTGTGCCAGATTTCGTCTGTCGTTATGAAAGCTCCTATAGGAGCGATTCCTCCGCCCAAGGCCTTGGCGAGACACAAAATATCAGGCTCAACGTTCTCATGCTCACAGGCAAACATTTTACCGGTCCTTCCCAGTCCTGTTTGAACTTCATCGACAATCAATAGAGTATCATAGGCATGACAAACTCTCTCGACTTCTTTAAGATAGTCGTTGGGCGGAATAATAATACCTCCTTCACCCTGAATTGGTTCCACCAAAAAGGCCGCAAATTCCCTTTCTTTGAGTCTATTGTGAAGATAGTAAATATCTTCTCCAAAAGGAATATCCTCAAATCCCGGGACAAGTGGCTCAAAGGGCTCCTGATATTTTTTCTTCCCGGCCGACAGTGCGCCCATGGTCTTACCATGGAAACAGTTTCTGGCATACAGAATTTTCTCTCTGCCGGTGGCCGCCCTTGCCAGCTTAATTGCACCTTCAACCGCTTCAGTTCCTGAGTTACAAAAGAAAGTTTTCTGAAGCTTTCCAGGAGTAATGGCCGCCAAATTCTTTGCCAAAGCGGCTGTCAATGGCCTTAAAGCCGCTTGAAGCATGTTTGGTAGGCCGTTTACTTTTTCGACCGCCTTGATTATTTCTGGATGGTTGTGACCGAGGTTAAGAACCCCATAGCCAGAAATAAAATCAAGGTACCTTTTGTCTTTGATAAATATATGAGATCCCTGCGCTCTGTCATAAAGCACATCAAAGCCAATTAATCCTAAAAGTAGGCCGAAATAGGCGTTCATGTAGTCATTTTGCCAGCCTCTTACCTCTACCCAAGAAGCCCCTATGGCCTCGTCGACACTTACTAAGTCATTACTAATAGGCATTAGCCCACTTCCTTTCTATTTTCCTTTTATAACAAACGTCAAGTTTCTACCCGTTTCTATAATTATATTTAAAACACAAAAAATTTCCACAAAAAAAGACTGAATAAAAAATTTATTCAGTCTTTTTGAACTATTTTGGTGGGCGGGGAGGGACTCGAACCCTCAAGGCCTCATCGATCACAGATTTTTAAGCCAAATAGGCTTATCTTTACTGGTGCCGCGGGGGAGATTTGAACTCCCAAGACCTTTCGGTCACATGATTTTAAGTCATGCGCGTATACCGGATTCCGCCACCGCGGCAGATCATACAATTTACTTACCTCTTGGACGACTCCTGTGTGTTGGTTGTAAGCTGTGACAATTTGGACAAAGAATTCTTAAATTTTCAATTCTATTATCACGACGATCCCCATTTATATGATCTAACTCAAGCGGCAAGTACCCATCAATTGTTCTCTCTGACCATCCACATATTTCACAATACTCAGGCTTTAGCTTCGCTCTAAACAACCTTCTTTTCAACTTAAAACTCTGAAAGTTACTATTCTTAACAAGGATTTGTTTAAGAGGTATTCTTTCAATAGTCAATCCCTGAAGTCCTCTATTCCATCCTCTTCCTTTAAAATGAGTTATATCCAAATTATTTTCTTTTATGTACTTTTTGATTTGTTCATAATTCCCGCCGGTTGGTCGCAAACTTAACCTTTTAATAACCTGCCTATAACTTGTAGACTTACATACTGCCCCTTCTAATTGATTGTTAGTCCAAGATTTTTTCCTCATAAGTTAATTTTAATTTATGGAAAACGCTTTTGCAATCATTTTAATGCGTTTACCAATTTGGAAGTCCCTGGCTATCTTGGCCCTTGGAGGCCTGGACCGGATTTGAACCGGTGTAAACGGTTCTTTGCCCGCCTGCCTTAACCTCTTTGGAGGCCTGGAGGGGACTTGCACCCCTGTAATCGGTTTTGCAGACCGATGCCTAGCTACTCGGCCACCAGGCCATAAGATTTTATCAGCTTTAGTAGATAATAGGATTTATTTGTTAAGATTTTATATCAAGATCACTAGAATCTATTATTTCACCATAAAAATCCAATCTTTGTTTAGTGGAATCAATAATCCCCAAACTTAAATAACTTCCATCGTGAGCTTTATAATCCCAAAAACTTTCAGAATCTCCTTTCTTGAAAATTTCTCTACCTTTTATTTCCTCGGCTGTAGCATGTGCAGAATACAGGAAATGAAATTTTTTATTCTTAAAGATTAATTTATTTTCAAAAGGCTCCCTAAATGATGTTTTTATTTCTTTGACTAATAGGTATGAATTTGATTCTTCGTCATCAGCAAAAACAAAGTTATTTGAGAGAAAACACTTAATATAAAAATTGCCGTCATCAAATCTGAATTTAACGACCTCAAGAACATTATAAGGAGTCCCCTTAACAAAGAGTTTTATTCCTGGTTTTATTTTTGATCGAAATTCTTGAATATTCATGGTTTGCGATATCTATTATTCGCAAAAAATCTAAGGATTTTTTGCGAAAGAAGAGAAGTAAACTGAAAGCGACAACGATTTTGTCATACAAAATCTGAAGGCTAAAAGTTTATTTGGACGTTGGAGCGGGTGAGCGGATTCGAACCGCCGACCTTTTCCTTGGCAAGGAAACGTTCTAGCCAACTGAACTACACCCGCCTACGCTTCACTTCGGCGGGCAAGCCCGCAAAACTATAATCAACTTTTTCCAAGATTCTAGGCCGATTATAGAATGGCTTGCCATTCGTAGCTTTAGCGAAAAATGGTGGCGGGACCCGGAATCGAACCGGGGACGCAAGGATTTTCAGTCCTTCGCTCTACCGACTGAGCTATCCCGCCATGGTGGGCGCTGCCCCGATGTCCATCGGGACGACCTTCACGGTGCTTGTCTGATACTGGTGCGCGTGGTAGGACTTGAACCTACGACCCCTTGGATGTAAACCAAGTGCTCTTAACCACTGAGCTACACGCGCTTTGGAGACAATAGATATAACTCTCTAACCTCATCCAGAGAACGTATCTGGCCTTTAACTGAAACTGAGCTAAGCGCCCTTTCTTTCGAGGGTCTCCACAAAAATCTATCGATTTTTGTGGAAAAGGAGACATAAACCGAAAGTTGAAGTAATTTTTAAAGAAAATTACGAAAACAACAGGTTTATTTGGACGTGGTGCCGCGGGAGGGACTCGAACCCTCACGCCCAAAACGAGCCAGGCTCCTCAAGCCTGCGTGTATGCCAATTCCACCACCGCGGCAGATTATATCAGGGCATACTATATTATATCTTTTTAAAGCCTAAAGGTCAATGAACTGATGGGGTCCCCCAAGAGACGATTCGAACAGTCAACCTCTCCGACGTAACGTCGGAGCGCTCCCGCCTGCCTTGCCAAATGGTACCCCGAGGCCGACTTGAACGGCCAACCTTCAGCTCCGGAAGCTGACGCTCTATCCTATTGAGCTATCGGGGCTCTCTTCCCACTGAGGCGATGGGGATATTATATTAAATAAGCAATATTGGTGGGCGGGAGAGGACTCGAACCTCCACAGCCATAAGGCTATCACGCTCTGAACGTGACGCGTCTACCAGTTCCGCCACCCGCCCGATTCTCTATATTTCTATTTTAGTACGAAATAGTTTTTTCTTTAATATACCAGTCGATAATGCCGGCAAATCGATCTTTCTGCTCCGTTATTTTTGTGATTTGAATCCCCTTTACATCTTTACTGACCCCGTAAATATAGATTGGATTATAAAGAAAAATTGCCGGGATTTCATCAATAATAATCTTTTGAATCTTTATATATTTTTCTTTCCTAAAATTTATATCGACATTATTTCTCGCTTGCTCCAAATATTTATCAACTTTCTCATTTTCAAATTGAGATAAATTCAGGCCAGGATCAGATATCTGAGTTGAGTGCCAATAGTTGTAAATATCCGGATCAGCCCCTAGACTTTCTCCATAAAGAAGAACATCATAATTACGCGGACGAATATGATCTTCTTCTAAAGAAGGACTCTTAAAAGCCTTGATTTCTAAAAGAACTCCAATTTTTTGCCACTGATTTTTAATAATCTCAGCTACTTTTTTAAAGTCATCAATATCTCTAGTAACTAAATTAAATTTAAGTTTTGTCTCTTCTTTCGTCCTAATTCCATCTTCCCCCAAAATCCAGCCATCTTTTTCTAAGATTAATTTTGCTTCTTCGATATCTAAGGGATATTTTTCAAGTTTTGGATCATACCCAAAAAAACCGGGTAAAATCGGAAAATAAACCTCTCTTGCTCTTCCTGAAAAAACTTTTCTAATAATTTCCTGACGATCAATTGATTTAGCTAAAGCCAAGCGAATATTTTTTCCAGATATTAAACTTGATTTTTGACTTAAGAACAAGGCTACATATTGTGGTAGATATGTCTCATATAAATTAATATTTTTTAATTTTTCAGCTTTTGGATACTCAGTTGGAAAAATTTCTTTAATCCCCATAATGTCTTTTTTGGCATAAGCATCGAGAAGCTCAGAATAAGAAGGATAGATTCGAAAAACTACTTTTTCGATATAAGAATCATGAGGGAAAAAGGAAGGACTAGCTTCTAAAGTTACTTTTTGACTATCTTCTAAATCCTCAATTTTCAAAAATTTATACGGCCCTGTCCCGATTGGATGAAAATTAAATTCACAAACACTAAGATTTTCGGGAGGAATTTTATCTAAAATGTGGGCTGGAATAATTCCAACATTTGTCAAAGTCAAAAAAGGAGCATAGGGATTAGGTAAAATAAATTTAACCACAAGATCGCTTACTTTTTCGATTTTTACTTCCTGCCAAACTGGGAAAAGGGGACTAAGGACCTTTGGGTTTTGAATGCTTTTATAGGTAAAAATAACGTCGTCAGCAGTTAATTTTTCTCCATCGTGCCATTTTATATTATCTCTTAAATAAAAAGTGTAAATGCGATTATCCTCAGAAATCTGCCAATTAACTGCTAAGTCTGGAACTAATTGACGCCGAGTATTAAGTTTAGTTAGTCCTGAAAAAACTAAAGAGTTGATTTCAGTTTCAGCTAGATTAGTATCAGAGTACAAAGGATTAAAAATATTGATTTTACCAACAATTCCTTCAGTATAAGTTCCTTCGGATTCAGGAACTCTATAGGTATGATATTTTTCTAAGGAAACAAATGCTCCAATAAAACTAATTGAAATAATTAATAAAATAACAAATGTAAAAAAAACTAAACGTCTGACATGAAAAATTTTGGGAAGATTAAAATAAAGAGAGTCCACAAAAATTTCTTTAAGTGCCCTCTTTACACCTTTTTTTGCTGATATTAGACCTTTTTCTATCTTTCTATATTTAGAAAACATCTATCTTAAAATAGAAAAAATAATGGAACCAAAAAAGACAATTGCCGATCCCATTGAAAAGTAAAAAAGAAATTTTTCTGCTCCTCTTTTGGTCCGATAAAATTCTCCGGCCCCACCGAAAACACCACCAAGTCCAGTACCGCGACTCTGAAGTAAAACAGAGATAATAAGTAGGGAAGCAGAAACCAATTGAATAATACCTAAAATGTTTTTCATATCTTTTAGTTACCTTGAAATTCTATCATAAAATTTTTAAAAAGAAAAGGACTTACCCGTACTATGATGATTGCTATATTATGACATTGATTTTGGCAATAACTTAAATAAATTAGTACTTGCTGGGTAAGTCCTTAGGACTAATCAGGATAGAGATCCTCTTTAAAGGGATAAGTAACAATGTGAGTTGAGGAGTTGTCAAAAATCTGAACCTGCATCAATCTTGGGCGAATTTGTTTATATACAGGACAATGGCTAGGGCCAACACACGCGACTATGCCATGAAGTCGTGCCTTCTCATTTGAACAATAAGTCACTTCTCCCTCCACATAATCTTCTTTGCGACAAAAGTGATAAATGTGGCCCAACCTGATAGATCCATTTTCAGAGACAACTACCTGTATCTTGGAAAGGAGATTTACGAGCATATCAAATTCTTCTTGAGAACTCTTTAGGATTTCTCGGAGTTCCTCCCGAGACCGTATCTTTTCACCTGTACTTCGATAACCCCCATTAGATGTTAAAAGTACACGAACTATCCTATTAGCCAAATCAAAACTCAAGCCTGGGTTTTTCAATTTACCCACCCCTTTTTTTGAGTTTCTTTTTATATTTGTTTTTCAAATTTTTATTTACGTTCAAGATTCATGATGTACCTGTATTATACCACAAACATAAGAAAAATCAAGCCTCTGGCTTGATTTTTGGCTTAATAAAGGAGAAAAAACTTACCAAATTTATTTCTTTTTCGCTTTTTTTGAGATAATTTTGAGTAAATTTAAAACGCTTCGGCCTGAGACTCTCATTTTTGACTTCTTTCCTTTTTTCGTTTCCCTTTTTAAGACTTCTTCTTCAATATCTTCGTATTTATTCATAGATATTCCTTTATCTTTCTTGCTAATTTTTCACTAACTAAATTTTTTAATTTTTCTATCGAAGTCTCTCTTATTCTTGCCACTGAACCAAATTCTTTGAGTAATTTCTTTTTTGTCTTTGATCCAACTCCTGGAATTTCATCAAGAATTGATTTTCTGACTTTCTTTTCTCTTAAAACAACGTGATAGCTCAGCGCAAATCGATGGGCTTCGTCTCGAATCCGCTGAATCAAAAATAAAGTTTCTGAATCGGGCGGTAAAAAAATCGACTTAAAACTTTTAACTCTAAACTTCAAACTTTTAACTCTAATGAGCTCCTCTTGTCTTTTTGCTAGGGCACAAGTTGGAATATCGATTCCAAGCTCAGAAAAAACTT
>CAYFWR010000016.1:0-12916 GCA_964346865.1 uncultured Candidatus Saccharibacteria bacterium | reverse complement strand
TATTTTTTCATCATACGGCCTAAAAATTGAGATCGGCTGAAGATTGTAATTTTTAATCTCTTAGCTTCTTCTATTTCAGGGTTGTCTTTCGGAATTGCCAGCGAATAGACAACAATATCTATTTTTGAACTGATGTTGGCTTTATTATGAAAATAATATACTTTAATTCCTAAATCTTCTAATTTTTGGGTGATTCTTGTCTTTACCAAATCAGATCCAGAAACAATATTGCCTTTACTTCTGAGAAATTGAGCAATGGCGCTCATCCCTATCCCCCCAATGCCAATAAAAAAATAGTTTTTCATAATTTTTTCACCATTTCTTTAAATAGTCTTCCTCTTTCTTCAAAATTCTTAAACATATCGTAGCTAGCGCAGGCTGGAGATAAAAGTACCGTATCTCCTTTTTTACTTATAGAAAAACTTTTTTCTACAGCTTGCTTAAAAGAAGAACAAATACAAACTTCGGATGAGTAGCTGTTCTGTTTTTTTATTATTTCATATATTTTTTTTGCCGTTTCTCCAATAAGTATAATTTTTAAGACTTTTTGATTTTTTAACTCCGAAATAAGAGGTTTAAAATCTATTTTTTTATCATAACCACCTAAAATTAAAACTAGCCTAGATCTCGGAAAGCATTTTATTGCAGCAATAGTCGATTCGGGAGTAGTTGCCTTAGAATCATTATAAAACTTAATTCTTTGTTTTTCTCTAATAAATTCTATTCGATGTTCTAATCCTTTAAACTTTTTGAGTAGCCTAACAATGTCTTTTTTGTCTATTCTTAAATTTAGGGCTACTGCAATTGCCGCTAAAGCGTTAGAAAGATTATGTTCACCAATTAACCTAATATCGTCTTTTAAGCAAATTTTCTGCTCAATCCCTTTATCTTTATAATAAATCTCTTTATCTTTTAAAAATATACCTTCTTTTATCTTATCTAAAGAAAAAAAGATCACCTTTCCTTTTGTAAAATTTTTGTATTTTAAAACTTCTCTGTCGTCAAAATTTAAGACTACTAAATCGTTTTTATCTTGATATCGAACAATATTTACTTTGGCGTCTATATAGTTTTTTAAAGATTGGTGTCTATCTATATGGTCTTCAGATATATTAAGAACTACTGCAATATGAGGGCTTATTTTCAAATTTTCTAACTGAAAACTCGAAAGTTCTAAAACCACAAGATCATTTTTGGTGATCTTGTCCAATTTATCAACTAGTGGTTCACCAATATTCCCTCCTATCCAGACTTTCTTTTTATCCCTTTTTAATATCTCCCCTATTAAAGCTGTTGTTGTGCTTTTCCCGTTAGTCCCAGTAATTCCTATAATTCTAGCAGGACAATTAAGAAAAAAAACCTCGATCTCTGAGGAAATAATAATTCCCTTCTTCTGAGCATCTTTAATCTCTTTAATATTTCTATTAATACCTGGAGATATAAAAATAAGATCAAAACCAGAAAGGTCTGAAAGATAATCTTCTCCTAATTTAAGCCTAACCTTGTCTTTGGGTAAGAATTTTAAACTTTTTATATCGATTTTTTTATTTTCATCACAAAAAACAAATTTCTTTACCCTTTTAGAGTAAAGAAATTTTGCTAAAGCAATATTGCTTTTTGATACCCCGATTAAGGCAATTTTTTTGTCGGCAAAATTTTTAATCATTAGTAGTCTTTGTTTTTCTTTCGTGTTTCCTTCCCCAAGCTAAAACTTCGCTAGCAATTATTTTAGGAGCATCTAATTTAGCTAAACCAAAACTTTTCTCTTCTAAAAATCTAAGTTCTTCCTTGTCGCCTAATAGAGAGTTTATCTCTTCAATTAGTCTTTCTTGAGTTAACTCCTCTTGAGGTAAAAGATAAGCCGCTCCAGAACGCGAAAAATAAAGAGCATTTTTATACTGATGGTCCCCTACTGAGGTTTTAAGGGGGATCAAAATAGCCGCTTTCCCCAGAGTAGTCATCTCAGAAAGCGCATTAGCTCCAGCTCGACTAATAATAAGTGAAGTAATTTTATAAATATCCTTAAGTTCTGGCCCTAAAAAGCTAAATAATTTGTATCTTTCTTTATGTTTTTCAATATCCTGAGTGCAAGCTCGAAGCCATTCATAATCTCTCTCACCAGACAAATGAACTACTTGGTAACGATCTAAAAGTTCCTTAAGAGACTCTAAGACAACCGAATTGATAATATGGGCTCCTTGACTCCCCCCCATTACTAAAATAACAGGAAGATCTTCTTTTAAGTTAAATTTTTTAATAGCTCTTTCGACATTTCCTTCTTTAATATCACTTCGTACTGGGTTTCCTGAAAAAACTAACTTTTTTTCGTACCAATCCCGAAAATATTCTAAAGGAAATGAAACACAAATTGATTTTGCAAACCGAGCCAAAATTCGACTAGTAATCCCTGGAACACTATCTGATTCATGAATAACTAAGGGAATTCCTTTAAAAAAAGCAGCAATCCCTACTGGAAGCCCAACATATCCACCCTTAACAAATATCACTTTGGGTTTAAATTCAGAAATTATTCTTACTGATTCAAATATCCCTACTAAAAATCTCCAAAAATCAACAAAATTAAGAAAAATTGTTCTTAAATCTACGATAGTTAGAAGAAGACTTTGATGATAACGTCGGAATTTACCACAATTTATTGCCCGATAAGGAATTCCTATCTCGGGTATCAAGCGAGCTTCCATTCCGGTTTTTGAGCCAATATAAAGAAATTTAGAGGTTGGATCTTGTTTTTTAATCTCTTCCATAACGGCGAGTGAGGGAGAAATATGACCGCCAGTCCCACCACCGGAAACGAGAATCTTCATAAACTGCCTCCGATTTAGTATATTTTGAGATATTCATTATAATCCCGACTCCAATTAAAGAAACAACTAAAGAAGAACCTCCATAACTCAAAAATGGTAAAGGAACTCCTGTTAAGGGGACTAAAGAAAGCATACTTGCTAAATTAAAAAAAGTTTGAAAGATCAGCCAAGAAATAATCCCAATAGAAATTAATCTACTAAAGGTACAAGGAGCCTCTTTAGCAATCTTAAAACCTCGATAGGCCAGAAAGACAAAAATAAGAATTATCGCCCCTACTCGAATCAATCCCAGTTCTTCAGCAGTAATAGCAAAAATAGAATCGGTCGAAGCCCCAGGAAGAAAATTGTATTTTTGACGAGATCTTCCAAATCCTAATCCCCAAAGTCCCCCACTCCCAATTGCTAAAAGGGCTTGATTTATCTGATATCCTGTTCCTCTGGGATCGGTCCCTGGATCTAAAAAGATTGTAAACCGCGCCATTCTATAAGGAGCGGTTTTTATCAAGGCCCAAATCACAAAAATTCCTACTCCTCCTAACCAAGTAAGGTGCCATAAACTGGCACCAGCAACAAAAAACATTATTGCTGCTGTTATCACAATAATAGTCATGGTACTTAAGTCTGGTTGAAGCATAATTAAAAAAGCGATAAAACCAATCATTATTAAAAAAGGAAAGGTTCCGTAAAGAAAGTTTTTAACCTCCTTTCCTTTTTTTTCAAGCCAAGCTGCAAGATATAAAATCAAAGTTAATTTTATGGCTTCTGTAGGCTGAAAAGTAAAGTTAGCAATCTTTATCCACCTTTGAGCTCCTCCAGAGCCATGACCAATCCCGGGGATAAATACTGCTACTAAAAGTAAAAAATTAAGAAATAAAAGAAAGGGGGCAGCTTTTCGCCAGAAATTATAATTGATTTTATAAGCAATAACCCAAAGAATAATCCCCAAAACAAGTGAACTAAGCTGATGATAAAGATAGTAAGTATTATTCCCATAATCAGCGTAACTTGCTACTACTGAAGCTGAAGAAATCATCACTATTCCAATAAGACATAAAGTCAAAACAGAAAGAGCTAAAAGGTAATCTGGCCTGTGAGCTCTAGGTTTTATAATTGATGTTTTTTGAAAATCCATAGTCACTAATTTAAGTCACGAATAATTATTATTAGTGCAGCTTAGTTGAATTATCTGTGGTGCTTTAGTGCTTCTAAGCTACACAACTAACCTTTCCCTAAAAGGCCAATTACCAAACCAATTGTAGCCATTACTGCCCCAATAACCCAAAAGCGCATTGTTACCTTTGTTTCTGGCCAGCCAATTGCTTCAAAATGATGATGAATTGGAGTTGATAAAAACACTTTTCGCTTAAAAAAATTTTTAGAGAACATTTGGACGATGTCCGATAAGGTCTCTACTACAAATACAAAACCAATAACAGGAAGAATTAAAGCAGCGTTAGTAAGCATAGCAATAACTCCTAAGGTTGCCCCTAAAGCCACTGCTCCGGTATCTCCCATAAAAAACCGAGCTGGATAGATATTAAACCAAGTATAAGTCAAAAGGGCTCCGATAATAGTGCCACAAAAAGCAGCAATCCCATAATTCCCCTGGAAAAAGGCGATCACCGCAAAGGCACCATATGATTCAATTAAAAGTCCTCCAGAAAGTCCATCTAAACCATCGGTAATATTAACAGCATTTGCTGCTGAGATTAAAACTAGAATAAAAAGTGGCACATACCAAAGACCAATCTCAAAATTGCCAACAGCAGGAATATGAATAAAGTTCCATCCTAATTTATAATAAAACCACCAAGCACCAAAAACAGCAATTAAAATTAACCAACTCATCTTTACTTTGGCTTTAATACCAGCAACTCCCCCTCCAATGCCTTTTATATTGATATAATCGTCAATTATACCTAAACAACCAACAGCAACTAAAGAAAATAGTGGAAGATAAGTTTGTTCTCGACTGAGATTAAAGGCAAGGGTAACCAGAGCTACTGTTCCCCAGATAATTACTCCTGCCATTGTGGGAATATTTCTTTTGTGTTTTTCTTTGTGAAGTTTGTAAAAGACTGGAGCCTTCTCTTTCCCCCCTCCTATCAAAGCATTGCTTTTAACTTTCTTCCACCATCTGTTTTTATAAGCAAAATAGGTAAAAATCGGGGTTATCATCATTGATAAAATAAATGATAAAGCCGAAAGACCTAAAATGAAGGTTAAATTTCTAACTAAAATTTGTTCGTCCATAATTTCTGTGTGTTTAATTTTTTATAATAATCATATCAACCACATATCATCTTAACAACTTACGCTGTTTTTGTCGAAGTGTTTAAGGTGTTTTATCTTTCCACTCTTTACTTTGTCGCACCAAAAGATTTTTGGCTTGTTCTGGTTTAGCCATAATCTCTCTAACTAACCATTCCATCCGAATATTATTTTGAGATCCTTTGGCTAAAATAACATCATTAGGCACAATAAAATTTCTTAAAAATTGTCCCGCATCCTGAGAATTAGCAAAACAAAAGATTCGATTCCGACTTAAGCCTTTTTTATGAGCCTCGGTTGCCAAAAATTTTCTAGCTTCTTCTCCCACAGTTATTAAAACATCAGCTACCTTAGCTACTTCACTCCCAACCTGCTGATGTCCTTTCTCGGTATAGTCTCCTAATTCATTCATTGTCCCTAAAGCAACAATTTTTCGACCTTTCGTTTTAAGTAAAGTTAAAGATTTCAAAGCTCCAATGGTCGACTCTGGATTAGCATTATAAGAATCATCGATAATTAAAGAGCCTCGAATGCCTAAAATCATATTCATTCGACCTTTTAAGTTATTAAGATCTTTTAATACTTGAGCGATTTCATCAAAGCTCATTTTATAAATCATCCCTACTATAATTGCCGGCAATATCGAGTAGATAAAATGTTCTCCAAATATAGAGGTTTTAACTGGTTTGGTTATCTTCTTGACCTCAGATTCTAAATCTTCTTTAAAAATAAGAGGATCAAAACTTACCCCAAAAGAAAGGCCGTAAAGCGTATTTTTAATACCTGCTGCCTGAAAATCACTTCCTGTCTTTTCTCCAAAATAAACCACCTTAGCTTGAGATTTTTTAGCCATCTCTTTAGAATATTTGTTATCATAATTTAAAATTGCCCAACCATCTTTCCCTAAAGACTTAATCAAAGTCTCCTTTTCTTTGGCAATTTCGTCGGAATTCTTAAAGTTTCCTATATGAGCAACTCCAATCCCAGTTACTACCCCAATTTTTGGTTTTATAAAGCTCATTATATGCTTAATATCTCCTGGAGCATCAGCTCCAACTTCTAATACCAATTTCTGATAATATCGTTTGGTAGAAAAGAGTTTCTTTATCATCCGAAGAATTACCTTGCCCCATCCTAAGAGTGAATATAAAGGATAAGGAACTTCTTCATTAAAAATTGCTAAAGGAATTCCAATTTCAGTATTATAACTCCTTTGAGGAGAAAGAACTCGAAATCGCTTTTTTAAAACCAAACTAATAGCTGCTTTAGTCGAAGTCTTACCAAAACTACCAGTAATAGCAATGATTTCCGGATGATGTTTTACAAGCATCCGTTTTGCTAAAAAAGTCAAAATATAAACAATAATTTTTTTAGTTGTTTTTTTCATTTTTACTCACTCGGAGGAATCTGAAAATATTTTAATAAAAAGTCAGCAATTTCACCAAAAACAGGAACAGCTGTACTCTCGGCCCAAACTACATCGCGAGGAACATCAATTTTTACTAAAATTACAAATTTCGGA
Organism: uncultured Candidatus Saccharibacteria bacterium; assembly: GCA_964346865.1. Classification (GTDB taxonomy): domain Bacteria; phylum Patescibacteriota; class CPR2; order CAYFWR01; family CAYFWR01; genus CAYFWR01. The sequence continues at coordinate 6,298 of CAYFWR010000016.1, read as the reverse complement.
TCAAGAGCGGGAGCAAAACCAACAAAAGAGCCAATAGTTTTGTTGGGATCATAGCCCGATACTGCTGGTACTTGAGCTGTTCCAGTCTTCCCAGCAATTTTATAACCTTTAATCTTAGCTTGATAACCATGTCCTTCTTCAACTACTTTAATCATCATTTTAGTTAAATTAGCCGCTGTAGCTGGAGAAATAACCTGTCCGATTAGATTATATTCCTTTACTTCCTCATTCTTCCCTTCTTTTAAAATCTTTTTAATCAAGTGAGGTTGAACTAAATTACCACCATTAGCTATCGCTGAAGCTACTGTAGCTAATTGAATTGGAGTTATAGATATTCCTTGGCCAAAAGTCATTGTGGCATAATGATGATCGCCTACTTCGTGGGGTTCAAAAACTTTCCCAAAAGCTTCATAGGGAGCATCGATCCCTGTCTTCACTCCAAGTCCAAATTTTTTGATGTAACTATAAAAGATATCTTTCCCCATCTCGGAAAGAATATGAACTGTCCCTAAGTTTATCGACTGAGCTAAAACTTGAGTCATAGTTACCTTACCGTAAGTCTTTTCGTTGGCATTCGTAATAGTTCGACCATTAATAGTTTTTGAACCAGTATCGTAAAAAGTGTCTTCAGGCTCGATTTTTCCACTATCAAGACCAGCAGCCATGGTAACTATTTTAAAAACTGATCCTGGTTCAAATTCACCAGCAACACAAGGATTATTAAAAACATAATATGAATCCTGATTAACTTCTTCATATTTATTACTATCAAAAGTAGGATAGTTTGCCATTGCTAAAACTGCTCCATTATTTGGATCCATTACAATAACACTTCCTCCATCAGCCCTATGTTTCTCAACTGCTTCCTTTAATTTCTGTTCAACTATCAGTTGAATATCACGATTAATAGTTAAAACTAAGTTATCCCCATCTTTTGGTGGTTCTAAAAAGTTTTCCCCAAAAACAATGGGAATACCAGAAGGATCTTTCTCTCCTTTAAAAACACCAGACTTGCCAACTAAGATGTTATTATAAACTTCCTCTATTCCATATTTACCATTACCATCCCGATCAACAAAGCCTAAAACCTGGGAAAGAAGTTCACCCTCGGGGTAATACCGCCATTGTTCAGAGGTAACCATTACTCCTTTTAGTTTCGCTTCTTCAATTGCTTTCGTCTCTTCTTCGGTTAATTTATGCTTTATTGGAGCGTAATAAGGACCAAGTTCAAACATCTCAAGAATTTTTTCTTTTTCGATATTTAAAATCTCTGAAAGCCTAAGAGCGGTTTCTTCCCTATCTTCAATCTCAGCTGGGACCACAAAAACCATATCTAAAGCTTGATTTAAGGCTATAGGGTAAAGCTCATGGGTATAATAATCCTCTACTAAAATTTGACCTCTTTTAGCCAAAAGAGTGCTTCTGGTCCAATGCTGAGAGGTAGCAAGAGCTGAAAAGTCCTTATGGCGAACTACCTGAAGGTAAAAAAGCCTAATAAATACCAGGATTGTAGTTAAAAAAACTCCCAAAAGAAGATATAAAATTCTTCTTTTTTGAATTAATGTTTCTTTATAACTAGCCATGCTTTTACTATTAACTCTTAGCTCTTATTATACCCTAAACTCAAAAAATTGCCGAATTTAATCCTACTTATTAAAAAGATCCTGAAAAGTTACAGGACTTAATAAAAAATCTGACTACCAGATAATCTGTATTACCCACGTCTAATCCGTATAAATCCGTAAGGTTATCTTCTAACAATATCAGAAGTATATTCAACGTAATTAATCTGTTTTGTTGGCTCCATCTTTGAATTAGAAGCGCCTTTCTGAATTTCCTGAATTGATTTCAGTCGAGCTGCTTCAATTTCTAGACGTTCTCTTTCTTCAATAAGTTCAGTCTGTTTTTTTTCTAATTCAGAAATTTCATAGCCTCGAACAGCAATTCTGTTTGACTGGGCTAAATATAAAAGACTCAAAATAAAAAGAAGAACTACTGTAATAAATCCTAAAGAAACTGGACCAACTCTTGCAGTTTTTTGATACCCCCTACTGAATTGTCTTCGTCTTCTTATCATTATATTTGTTTTTATTTTTATTTCTATTACTGATTATTGATAACAGAAGTTCTATACTATATTTTTTCTGCTGCTCTTAATTTAGCACTTCTGCTTCTTGGATTTGTTTTTATTTCGTCTTTTTTGGGAATAATCGGTTTTGAAGTCAAAATTACAAGTCTCGGTTTCTTTCCGCACTTACAAACTGGTAATTCCGATGGGCAGACACACCCTTTAGCTTCTTTTTTAAAAATGTTTTTCACAATCCTATCTTCTAAAGAATGATATGAAATAACAACAACTCGACCACCTTTTTTCAAAAGATCAATCGCCTGCGGTAAGGAAAATGAAAGATTTTCTAATTCCTGATTAACAGCAATCCGTAAAGCTTGAAAAACTTTGGTAGCAGGATGAATTTTTCTTTTATATTGATAAGGAACAACTCTTAAAATTATATCAACTAATTCATTAGCTCTGGTTATTTTCTTTTGGGCTCGAGTTTTAACAATCTCTTTGGCGATTACTTTAGCTTCCTTTTCTTCTCCATACTTTTTAAAAATTTCAACTAATTCAGATTCTTTTAGGTTGTTAATGAGATCGGAAGCCAAAAGAAATGTTTTATTACTTATTCTCATATCCAGAAGACCATTCTCTCTAAAGGAAAATCCTCTACTTTTATCAGCCAACTGCAGACTAGAAAGTCCTAAGTCATACAAAATTCCATCAACATCATCAAAACCTTTATCTCTAACAATCTCTTTTAAATCCCTAAAGTTTCCTTCGACAAAAACAATGTTATTTTTTCTTTTTAAACTGTCTTTACACTGTTTTAAGGCTTTAATATCTGCGTCCAGGCATAAAATTTTGCCGAAAGATCCTATCTTTTTTAAAATCGCTTGAGAATGGCCGCCAAGACCACAGGTAGCATCAACAAAAACTTGCCCTGGCTTGGGATCCAGTATCTTAACTACCTCTTTAAGTAAAACTGGTTTATGGAAATATTTTTTCTTTTCAATCTTCATCTTACACTCTTATCTCGGAAGATAGTTGACAGTCAGATTTTTGTTTTTGTTTTTTTGTGTTGAGTATTTGATAAAATCTTTTTGTTTTTTCCCTCGATTTGGGTCGAAAAACGGGTTAAAAGAGAGGTGGGCTCTCTAAAGAGGTGGATGGGCTTTTAAAAGGTGCTATTTTTGTTTTTTACTTACCACGTTTTGACGTGGTGCCTGACTGTCAACTATCTTCCTTGATATTTAATTTATTTTTAAAGTTCTATCTATTTTTGTTTTTGATCTCTTATACTTCTTACACTCCCAAATCTCCTAACTGCTCAACAATATTTGAACTCTCCTTTTCCTTTTCTTTTTTATATTGATTCCATTTTTCAACACTCCAAACTTCTAAACGATTGAATAATCCAGCTACAACGACACTATTTTTAATTCCAGCATACTCTTTAAGATAACTGGGGATTGTAATTCGTCCTTGACGATCAATATCTACATCCATTGCTCCTGCTAACATCAATCGAGCAAAAGCCCTGGCTCCTGATTGGCTAATTGGCAAATTGCTTAATTTGTCAGCAATCTTTCCCCACTCTCCCTGTGGGTATAAAAATAGACAATCATCCAAACCTTTGGTGACGACTGCCCCCTCGGCTAATTTACTTCTAAACTTAATTGGGACCGCTAAACGATTCTTATCATCAATACTGTGAGTATATTCTCCAATAAACATTTTTTCCATCTTGCCTCTTTTATCCCCAATTAATCTATCTTTCTCTTTTTTTTGTGACTATTCATCCACTAATCCTCTTTATTCCCCACTTTTATCCACAATTCTACCACTACAAACCATTATACCCCACAAAATATCCACCTGTCAACCACTTTAGCCTAAACTTTCTCCATAAATAAAAAATGGCTCAAAAGAGCCAAGAACTGGCTGTCAGCTGTCAGTCATCCGCTGTCAGATGTCTATTTTATCCACACCTCGAATTTGAAAAGACAATTTTTAAATACTATGAACTTTCCTTTGTTTGCTCTGTCCTGGGATGATATAAAACTCCAATAAGGCAAACTAAAAATCCAAGGATAATTAAGGGATCAGAAATAAAATAAAATTTTGGTCGAGCTTGAAACACCATCCCCAATCCCCAAAGTCCGAAGCAGATACTAACAAGCAAATATCGAATTCTATATCCTTCTTGATCTTTCGCTCTTAAAAGAAAAATGATAGCTGTAGGAATAAAAGTTAAAATAACAATACCATATATTAAAATATAGACAAAAAGTGGAAACTTCCAATAATAAAGACCTAAAGAGTTATCTAACGCCGGCCCCAAAGAAAAAAGTAAAACAATAATAAAAACTATTAAAGCTAAAAATAGACCTAGGTAAAGTCCTATCTTTGAATATTCTCCATAAATCAATTTAAAAAAGATATTCAGGATAAATGAGGTGGCTATGAAAAACGAAAGGTACGAAAGTGATGTTGGAACTATTAAAAGATTAGAATCATAACTAAGAAAGAGATCCGGAAATTTAAAAAAATAAAGGATAAAAAAGATCAAAAGAAAAAAAGCCGCCCCTAAAAAATTATTAGCCAAAAAGTTTTCTTTTCTTTTAGGATAAAAATAGAGTTTTAAAATAAAAAAGAAACAAATAAAGATATCAATACTTATTGCTGTTATCTTAGGAGTAATAATATCCATTATTTTTCTTTATTTATTTCTTTAGTTCCCAAAATCAAAATTACTCTTGTTAAAAACAAACTCTACCACATCTTCACCAATGCGATTAATAGAGAAAAGATATTCAATATCTAAACAAAAGTTCCGATAAAGTTCGGGGAAAAGTTCTGGGTGTTCTTCTTTAATAACTGGAAGGGCTTTTAAATTATCTATAAACCATTGCTCAATCTCTCCATCGTTCATCATCTCACCTTCCGTTTTCTCAGGATTTTTGATTATTCGCTCAGGGATTTCATAGTCAAAAACTTCATAATCTATTTTGACCCAAGACAGCTCAGCCTTTCCATTAGGGTATTTTTTGTGCCATTCTTTAACTTTAACTTTTTCCGACTTATTCATTTTTTCTCTAAATTCTCGATTGATTTTATAAAGTCTTGTGACTTTAAATCTTTCTCGATTATAAACTGAATAAAATTACTACTTAAATTCCTAACTTCTGGTAAATATTTTACTATATCTTTTATTCTCTTTAAATTCGCAAACTCGTCTTTATAAATAAAGCGAATAATTTTTACAGCCTGAGACGATACTAATATTAGATTTTCTTCTGTTTCTTTGCAATCATGACATAAAATCCCTCCTGAGGTAAAACTGAAGTAGTTTTCTTTTGGTATTAGTACTTTTCGACAATGAATACACCTTGAAAACTCAGGCGTATAACCTAAAAAAGAAAGGAGTCTAAGTTCAAAAAAACTAACTATCAGTTCTAAGTTTGATTCCTCTTCTTTATCAAGACCACTCAAAGCTTCTATAAGTAAATCAAAGACTGGAGGTGATTTTAAATGTTCTGGAGTTAATTTTAAGACCAACTCCCCTATGTAATAAGCAAGACTGGTTCGTCTGAGGCTTTTTTTGATTTTTTGATGATGACAGTCAATCTCACAGCCGCAAATCACATCAAAGGTCTTTCCTTGAGCTAAAAAAATCAGACCACTATTAAAAAGTTCTAAGGAGCCGGCTAATTTGCTTTTCGCTCGTCTTACTCCAACCGCCTTGACCTTAATTTTTCCAAAATCTTTGGTATAAAGAGTTAAAATCCGGTCGGCTTCTCCTAGGTCTTTTCGGCTTAAAACCACTGCTTTAGTTTTATAATTCCTCATATCAATATTTTAACTTTTCTTTTTGTTCTAAGCAAAATTGTTTGTTCTTACTCAGATTTAAGATAAAATTTAAAATTCCCAGAACTTGGGAATTTTTGATAAAAATCTACCTTTTTCGAAAAATTATTTCTTTGGTTGATTTTTAAAAGCCTTACTCAAAACATTTTTCTTGCTTTCTAAAACATCCATAACTAACTCCACTACCTCCTCGGGGGTATGTTCTACCTTGATTAAACACTCGACTGCCCCTTGTAGAAAACTCTCAGTTACATTATCAAGTTCACCATAATTAGTTAAAACTACTACCGGAATCTTTTTTGTATTCTTATCTTTTTTAATTTTTTGTAAAACTTCAAGACCGTTCATTTCGGGAAGCATCAAATCTAAAAG
>CAYFWR010000015.1:8867-13178 GCA_964346865.1 uncultured Candidatus Saccharibacteria bacterium | reverse complement strand
CCGCTGGTGCAACATGGGCACAATTTGGGCAAACGTCCCTTGCGTGTTCTGTCCCGCACTTAAGACATTTTGTCCAACGAAGCGAAAGAAGAGTTTTTGGGAATTCGCCACGCTTGTCTTTCTCGAATACCAGATGAAGGTGTTGAAGTAAATCATCAGGCAAAACCCTGTAGTGAATCGCTGGCTTAGGGTAGCCAACCTCCGGATGGTAAAAAGAAGACACTCCATTAACATCACGGCAAAAGCGTACCAATCAGAATCGGAGCTATAGGGTCGAAACAGTATTGGTTTTGTCTTTTTGGGGTCACAAAGTAAAGGATCAACAAACCTCTCCGTAAATGCCCGGCACAAAAACCGACCAAACTGGAAGCCGTCAGCGTCTATCAGATATGCTTCATGACCAATCACAATCACACCGAAGTAGTTAATGTCACCAGCGACGACCCTCGCCGCATGAGTTCTAGAAATAGTCTCATAGAGATCGCGCAATATGGTTACCTTCTGATCATTGGTGATACCTTGACTACTAAAACCCTTTTCGGCATACCTAGATAAAAGCTCACCACTAAGATATCTCATTACATAGCCAATGATCTTCCCGTTTTTGTCGAATACCAATTCTTCTGGAGCAATAACCTTAGGAGGGAGATTTTTGGGGAATTCTCTGAGCTTGTGCTGATATTCAATCAAACGCAGCCGTGCTCCCTCACGATTACGTTGATGTTCTTCTCCGGATCCGGCATAAGAAGGATGATTAGGTGGCTTATACAATTTAAGTGCTTTCCCGCCACCGATATTAAATACTTGGGCCTCTCCTCCCTCCATCGCTTTCTGAGGATCAAGACGAATCCTCTTGCCTTTCAGATATACCTCCATCTTTTTCGCCTCCTTTCCTTCGAATAACTATCATTGTGGTATCATCAGGGAGAAGTCCAACTTCCCTTTTTGTAACTTGATTTTTCCAGTCAGGGATCTTAGTCTCACTATTAATGGTAGCCAGTCTCCGACGGATGGCATCGATATTTCTAAAATAAAGATCTTCTTCCCAAAACTGATCTATCTTCCCTACCGACTCTTCTTTCCCAGGGATCTTTCGGTCACCAACCTTTATAAGATCACCTACCCCATCAGTTCCAACTAAGATCGATCGAACCTTCTTAGTCGGTAGTATCCAATGAACCTTAAACTTTAGAAGTTCAGGATCAAGATCTGTCTCTACCAAGCCTCCGTAGGCAAGATATGGAGGCGCGTTCTCTGAAAATGGCCCAATCTCTATGATCTCACCATTTATGACAAACACGCCATCTCCAAAGGAAAAGAGAGCGGTATTAGTAGAAGTAACAATTACTCCAATCGTGGTAAAAAGGAAATAGTCAATCACTGTTTGGACTAGATTATCTCCCATCGCATTTGCCAAGACTCTTAGTTGGGCCAGGACATCTTGCTTTACAATCTCCCACAAATTAAAAGGGATAATTTGAGGAGCAAAAAAAGGAACTTCTATAAAGCGCTTGAAAGTCTTGGCGATTGATTCTGCGACCAGTCTTGATCCAATTTTGGCACCAACTTCGCTATGTTTGCCCTCGGAACAACCATCACAGACAACTGCTATAATTGTCTCTTTTAACCGCTTAAGGCAATACGCGTCTTGATTATTCTTGCTAATCATAGTATGACTACGCCCAGTAATTGTTCCTATTGCCACTTCAAACTCGTCAACCATCAGTAACCCTCCTTTCTAAGAGATTGCTGATTAAGGATAAGGATATGAACTTTCAAGGTACTTTCTATAAAAGTAATTGTTTTTAATACACTAACTCTGGGTAAATAATAATAGTGTTTTTAAGACACTATCTTTCTTTTTACTTATAAGCACTCTTTGAAATTTTAAGTGCTTATTTTATGGGTTATCCACAGTTTTTCAATTCAATCTATCTTCTGTTAGTGTAGTATATACACTATTTTATCATTAAAAAAATGTTTGTCAAGAGTTTTTTATTTCCTTAGAAACTGACCAAAGGGATTTCTGATAAATTCAAGTTTTTTACTTTTAAACTCATAAAGGGCTGCTGGGCGGTGAGCTCCAACCTCTTTAATCTTAGTTGCCTTAATCAAGCCGGTACCTAAAAATTTCCTTCTAAAGTTTCTTTTATCCAACTTAGTCCCAAGCACTACCTCATAAGCCTTTTGTAGTTGGGTAAGAGAAAAATATTTTGGCAGCAAACTATAAACAACATTGGTATATTCTAATTTCCACATAAGTCGCTTTTTAGCATAATTTAGGATCTTATTGTGATCAAAGGCAAGATTGGGGATATTTTTCAATGAAAACCATTTTACTTCTTTGGCATCTGACCCTGATTTTAGAAATACCTTCTCGTCATCTACAAGAGCAAAATAAGCTACCGAAATAATTCTGCCCCGAGGATCTCGCTTGGGATCACCAAAAGTATAAAGTTGTTCTAAGTAAACATTTCTTACTCCGGTTTCCTCATAAAGTTCTCTTTCTGCGGCATCTTCTAAGTCCTCGACTTTCCGGACAAAGCCCCCTGGTAAAGCCCAAATCTCTTTTGGTTCAAGTCTTCTTTTTATAAGAAGTACCTTTAAATCATCTTCAATAACCGTAAAAATAGCCATATCAACGGCTACGGCATGAGAATCACAAATTATTTTAGGTTTATCTTTAGCCCTATCGAGAGACTTTTTAGCCATAGTGTTATTATAACACTTTTTAACTTAGTAAATAAAGTAGTTTTAAGTTGTGTTTTAAATAGCGACGTGATAGTCTAAAATTATTGATATTATAAGAAAAATGTTTAAAAATTCGCAACTATTCTTTAATAAAATTTTAGAAAAAAATAAGCTTTTCTTTTTAGTCCTGGCAACAACATTTATTTTGTGCCGACTGGCTACCTGGTTTTATCCTTTTAATAGTGACCACTGGTTATTTTATTATGTAGGAAGAATTTTAGGAGAAGGTGGGGTTTTATATGTCGATGCCTGGGATCATAAACCACCTTTGATTTTTGTATTCAATGCTTTGATGCATCTTTTGTTTGGCGGAAGTCTAATACTACACCGAATATTTTTAACAATTCTTACAATTTTTGATATCTATCTTTTTTATAAATTACTTCAGATTTTTAAAAAGAATTTTAAACAAATATTTACTGATAAAATAACAAAAATTGGGCTAATTTTGTACGTATTTTGGCGAAATCTTTCTCAATTCACCAGCAATGGCAACAACACTGAAAATTTTGGAATTATTTTTGTTCTCCTTATGTTTTTGGGTTTCTTTAAATATCGGGAGACTAAAAAATGGAATTATCTTTTTTTGTCAGGATTAAGTTTATCGATTCTTTTTTATCTTAAAGGTAATTTTGTATTATTAAGCCTACCTATTGTAGTCGAACTACTAATCCAAAATTACAAAACTATTAAAAAGTTAGTATTAAACTTTTTTATATTTGGCTTTCCTTTGGCTCTTCATTCAGCTTTTTGGGTTTTATATTTCTATTCCAAAGGTGCCCTGAATGATTTCTGGATAGGGGCATTTTTATTTAGCTCTAAATATCTTAAAAGTACTTGGTTAGGCGATGTGTCTCCCCACGCTATCTTTATTCTAATTCTTTTACCACTTCTTATTCCTGTCGCAATATTTGCTGTAAAATTTCTAAAAGACTATAAACCTGCCCTTAAAGATGAAAATTACAGATTTCTGTTTTCTCTTTTTGTGGCTAGTCTGATTTTAGCAGCTGGAATGGGGGCTTTTTATCCATATTATTTTTTAATTCTTTTGCCTAGTTTTATCCTTATAATCTTGTATTCTTATAGTAAGTTTTTGAAGGCTAAAAATAAAAATTACTACTTAGCTATTGCGATATTGCTTTTGGGAATGTTTTCTTCATTTATTATTTCCCAAAAACAACTTTATAACTACTTTACTGGAACAACTAAAAGAGAAATTACCGGATTTCAGGCCATTGGAGATTATATTAAAAACAACACCAAAAAAAATGATAAGATTATAGTCTATACTTACGGTGCTACTCTTTATAGGTTAGCCGAAAGAAATTCTGCTTCAAGATTTGTCTCGGCTAGTGTTTTGCTTTTAGATGAAAGAGAAGGATATGGATTTAATTTTAGCCAAACCTTTATAGACGAAATCAAAAAAAACAAGCCAAAATACTGTGTTTTCCCTAAAAGTGAGGATGACCTTTATATGCAAAACAAAAAAATTGTAAACTATATTAAAGAAAATTTTACCGAAGAGAAAGTTTTTGATGAATTTGTGGTGCTAAAAAATAA
>CAYFWR010000015.1:0-8767 GCA_964346865.1 uncultured Candidatus Saccharibacteria bacterium | reverse complement strand
AAGAAAATTTTACCGAAGAGAAAGTTTTTGATGAATTTGTGGTGCTAAAAAATAAAGTTTTTTAAATATTTTGAATTTTTACTTTAAATAAAAGGCGCTAATTCTTATCACTATGATTAAAATGAGGATGTTTAAAGAACAAGCAAAAGATTATGAAAGATTATACTATCGAAATAACTTACATTTAAGACAAGTTGAATGGATAGAACAAATGGTAAAAAAAGAGGGGAAGAAATTAAAGAGAATTCTAGATGTAGGATGTGGAACTGGATTACATGCCTCTGAGCTTGCTAAAAAAGGATATAAAGTTACCGGTATTGATATTAGTGATGAAATGTTAGAAATTGCTAAATCTCGTGCTAAAAAATATGGTTTTAACTTGGTAAAAGCTGATATTTGCGACTGGATTGAAAATGAAAATTATGACTTAGTTATTTCTATCTTTATTACCCTTGGTTATATTTATGAAACGAAAAGAATTATCTCAGCGTTTAATAATATTTATAAATCTCTGAAAAAAGGAGGAATTTTTATATTTGATGTGATGAATGGAGTTTATGCTCTTTCTAATCTCGAAGAAATTATAGAAGAAAAACACAAAGATGTTGTGATAAAATGGAAACGGAAGTTAGATTTTTTAAATAGTGTTGTTTTAGGACAGGGAAAATTTTATTTAGACGGCAAACAAACAGAAGACTTTCAAAAATTCCGCTATTATTTACCTGGAGAACTAGAATTATTACTATCTACAGTTGGGTTTGATAAGGTTGAATTATATGGGAATCTTCAAAGAAAGAAACTTAATAATAATAGTAGAAGAGTTTTTGTTCTAGCTCGAAAATGAGTTGAAAATGAAATTATAAAAGACTGAGAGATTTCCAGCCATGACTTGGCTGACCTCTTCGGTCTTTTATTCAAAACTATTCAGTTCGAATAGTGACCTGTTGGCTCCCGGGGTCGGACTTCCGTCAAAGCCGGATAAACTCCCTGACAACCCACTAGTTGATTTACTGCTTTGGCTCCGGGGGCGGGATTCGAACCCGCAACCCACTGATTAACAGTCAGTTGCTCTACCATTGAGCTACCCCGGAGCAGAACAGTCAATCTTTTATTAATCCTCTAATAAATCTTCGACCTTTATGGGATTTTAACTGTTTTTCTATTAAAATTACTTCTTTTCTTGAGGATAACTCTTTACAATAAATTAACTTCCATTTCCCAGAAAACTTTGATGTCCAGTAACTTCTATTAAAATCCTTAGAATTGTGTTCTAAAATTCTTCGCTTAAGATTATTTGTCTGGCCAATGTATATCTTGTTATTTTCTTGATTATATATAGCGTAAACATAAAACATATAAACATTATATCACTACAGCCAGTTTCCGGCGGCTGCCGGATACCCGGGAACGGTAAAAATTAAAAGTTTTCCCGACGACTACCTTAATATTTTAAATTAAAGTAGTCGGGACCCCGATTTCTTTAATTTTAATATATTTAATGAATACATCGGGGAAAATGTAAAGTTACAATTTAAAACTTAAAGCTATTCAAGTACTGATTAATTATACTCGAAAAACCCTTAATAATCAACTTAATTAAAAGGGTTGAAGCTTTTGCCTCAACCCGCCTGAAAACTGCTTTAAATTACTTCTCAAAGTTATTTAGCATCCAAAATTTTGTTTTCAATCCGTTAGCTTTCTTTTTATTAGTTCATAATCTTCCAGAAGATTCCAAGCCTTGGTAAGTAATCTCGATTTTTCTTTAAACTTGGGTCTTTCTCTCCTGAGTGTTTTTATCACTAACTCTTTTTGAACTGTTTCTAAAGAAAAGACTGCTAGAAAATGTAAATCAACCAAAGCTTCCAGATAATTATCAAAGTTGCTGCCAGGCCTCGAAATCTCTTCTAGAAAATTAGTTAAACTTTTAACTCTTTCCTCATTCTCAGAACTAATTTCGGTCTCTTTTGCTACTAAATCAGCTTGTTCTGAATATCTCAAATATTCTGACATCGACCGTTCTGCTGATTTAGAATAAGGGCCATACAGTCTATGGCCAAAAACATATCCAAACTGTATCCCAAACGCTTGGGAAAGATAGAAAATAAATTGACCTCGCAACGAATTCTCATAGGGATCAATTCCTACTGAATCAAGTATTCTCCGTTTCAAAACCGCAAGCTCTATAACTCTGACTTCCAAACAAACCAGGGAAAGACTTTTGCTGTTCAATTTTTTCCTCCTTTAGTTCTCAAGGTAACAAATATAGTTAATATTAAAACAAAATTTTCTAATTATCAAGCCTCAAAGCCCTGTTGTCGGTCGCAGATTATTAGCCAAATCAATATCAAAAAAGGAAATTCTATAAACTCTTTTTAATGTGGATATTTGTCCGGGGAATCGAAGTGACTTAAAAACTCATCAGTCCGAACTAAAGCTCCAGCATCATAAACAAAGCGGTAAAAAACAGCATCAGCCGACCCAGAGCCACGAACCCCCCAGTTGTAGGTATAAGTCTTTGTTTTTTCAACCTGATCAACCGCTCCAACTTCATTTTTATACCCACTAAAGCGGGAATATTTTGTCCCTTTAGTCCCGTAAAAATCAAAATATAAATAATTTCCTGTAACTCGAGTTTGAATTAAAACATAAAAACCAGAATCGTTAACAAAACGTAAATCAGGATGCGGAGGATAAATGGTTGCATCGGTTCCCAAAGGGTTATAATAAACCACTGGATAAGCATGAGGATATCTTTCGACTATTGGGAAGGAAGCATTTAAAGCGGCTCGAAAAGCAGTGGTAGAAACTTGACAAAGCCCCCCTCCATATTGGGGAACGGTTCGATCTTTTAGAATTACTAATTCTGGTAGATATCCAGTATAAGCTTCTACTGGCCCTAAAGTTTCGTTAAAAGAAAAAGTGGCACCAGGCTTTATTAAAATTCCATTAAACTTTGAAGCGCCGACTTTAATATTGTGAATCCGATTGGTTGGCGAACCAGAAAAATTAGAATACCCAGAAGCAATTAGTTCCTTTATACCTAAGGTATTTAGATTGTCTTCTCTAACTTCGGCTGGAATAATTTCAACTGGTAATTCTACTAAGCGATTGTCGCCATTTAAAGCCTCTAAAATCGCAGTAATTGTTTTTTCTTGATTAAGTTTTCGGCCACTAACACTTGGTTGAAAAACCGTTGCTTTTCCATCATTGATTGTTAACTTGGCATTTTGCATTGGTTTGTCAATTTTTTCGGCTAATTTACCGATATAGACACTAACTTCATCTCTGTCGATATCAAAACTTAAATTATCTTCTTTCTCTTGATTGCCAGGCGAAAACCAAGATGAAGAAAGGATAGTTTTTTTAGCCGTTGCAGAAATTTCAAGCCAAGAAATAATTTCTGAAGAAGTCACTTCCCACTTCTGTCCCAAATATTCCAAAACCACCGGATAAGTAATTAAATCTTCAATTCGGCTTTTATTGCTTTTAATATCCTCTTTAGTGATTTGAGGTAGAATTTCTGAAATAGAAACAGTAACTTCAGACGATAAATTTCCTAAGGCCGAGATAAGATTCTGGTAGGTCTCATAAAGTAACATTCTTCTTCCAGTTTGACCTTCTTTAATAACAATTTCACTATCAGTCAACTCTACAGCGGCATTTTCGACTGGCTGATTTATTTCTTCTAAGATATTATTCAAAATATTGAAGGTCTTCCCATCATCAACTGAGACACACAAAGGCAAATTTTGGGAATAAAAAAGAGTTTTAAGTTGAGAAAAGAAGCCAGAAAAAACTGATCCAGTCCGGCCAAACTTGTAGGCTTCCTCGGCTGATTTTTCGGTATCAAATTTAACTCCAATTTCTTTAGGATCTATTTCTAAATTTTCTGAATAGACTAAATTTAACTTTCCATCCATAAATTGAGATATTGTGGACTCTAAAATTTCTTTAGTTTCTTTTTGGCTCTTTCCACTAACCGAAATCCCTGCTACTTTAACTCCAGGATAAATCTTCCCAGAATAAACAAAGGTAATATAGGAAATAAGAATTACAGGAATTGCCAAAAGTAAAAATAAGGCGATCAGTCCTCCGATCACCAAGCGATTTTTAAAAATGCTATTTAGTTTTTGTTTTAGGTCTGGTTTTCTGGCTTTCTTTTTTGGCATTTAATCCTCCTTCATTACTAACACCTCAGGATGAATCTTTTAATATCTCTTTAAGTAAAGATTTTGCTAGTTCTTCTTTATTTTCAGTTTCTTCTTTGTCTGAATTTATTTTAAGATGAATAACACTTCCTTCGCCTACTCCCTTTGGAAGTTTATCTTTTGGCCAAACAATTTCTCCAAAATCAACTTTAATTACAGCCAAATCTTCCTCAAATCGATCAATTACTCCTTCAACTGATTTTTCTTTTCCCATTTAGTGTAATTTAGTGCCTTTCTTCGCGTTAATTCGTGTCTATCTAATTAGATTTTAAAGACAATCACCAATTTAGGCAATAAAAATAAGAAAGGGTTTTTATTTTTAAAGCCTTTCGGCTCCCTTTCATCCTTTTAGCTCTTTAAGTCTTAGTTTAACTATTGCCATTCATCACGGGATTTTCTTTCAGTAGACTAAGGAATCTCTTAAATAATGCACTTGGCCGACCGACCAACCACAACAGTTCATCCCTTCTGAAACAAGAAGATGTATCACTTACTATCTGATTTATTATTACTCCTATAAAGATTCCTGTGTTTGCTATACCAACAATAATCATCAAGGGCAAAAAGACAATGGGGGAAAATAGACATTCGAAAAGCGCTCGCCTGTAAGTTTTCCCCTTGCTTTTATACAACCAGTACGCCACCCATGAGGTTAGAAAAAGTGAGAAGAAGAAAAACAGCCAGACACTCTTCTCGGAAATCGCTAAAAGTAAGGCGATAAGGAGTACTGAAGAGAAACATACAACAAATACTGCAAACTCTTCATCGCGAGTACGATGTTTTCCAACTTTGAGT
The DNA here is from genome assembly GCA_964346865.1 of uncultured Candidatus Saccharibacteria bacterium. Classification (GTDB taxonomy): domain Bacteria; phylum Patescibacteriota; class CPR2; order CAYFWR01; family CAYFWR01; genus CAYFWR01. Next base: position 3,764 of record CAYFWR010000015.1, on the reverse strand, counting down.
ATTCCACTGGTGATTAAGAACTTATTCAATCCTCCTGAGCCTAAAATTTCCTTAATCCATTTTATCAATCCTTTCACTTCCCTCACCCTTTCTAAATTTCCCAAAAAATTAGTTAGAAGATATTTATATTCTAGGCAGTCCGGTGCCCCCAATTATGTTCTTCCCTCCAGTCTTAATGTAGTCCTCGATCACTACAAAGGTTCGATAGAAAGCTTCCATATAGAATGAATCAAATTTGAAATCGAACTTGCCCTCAAGATCTCTGATTAGCCCTTTAATAGAAACACGCCCCTCTTCGAGCAATCTCTTGGGTATCTCCATTTTGAAAACAGTTCTCGGTGCAGTTCTAGCCAGAAGATCCAGGGCTTGATAGCTTTCATTCCGCTTCTTCTCCACGCGCCCTCAGTACTCTTCAAGTTTTTTCTGAAGCTGAGCTACTCTTTTCTTGTCTTCTGGAAGTCTTATTACAAGATCTTTTCCCATTAAAAATCACCCTTTTATTAGTAATCTACAGTAAAGTGCTCACTTATCAAAGAACTCTTAGTAAAAGGAATTGTTTTTTAAACAGCCTTCCTTGTCCTTTCGCCTCGAATTATAAAATAAATCTATAAATAATCAAGTTCTAAAATTATTAAACAAATTGGCTATATCTATAGTAACGGCGCTAAAACCAGAGCTACAATTGCCATCAGCTTAATCAAAATATTCATTGAAGGCCCAGAGGTATCTTTAAAGGGGTCTCCAACTGTATCCCCAATAACGGCTGCTTTGTGAGGCTCAGAACCTTTCCCCCCGAGATTCCCGGCTTCAATATATTTTTTGGCATTATCCCAAGCGCCGCCTCCATTGGCCATCATTAAAGCTAAAAGGACTCCAGTAACAGTAGCTCCGGCTAAAAGACCACCTAAAGCTTCTGCGCCAAGAGTAAATCCTACTATTACCGGAGAGAGAACCGCTAAAAGCCCAGGCGCAACCATCTCTTTTAGGGCGGCTACACTGCTGATTTCAATACACCTGGCTGAATCTGGTTTGGCTTTACCTTCCATAAGGCCTTTTATCTCTTTAAATTGTCTTCTAACCTCAGCAACCATTTTTGAAGCCGCCCTTCCTACCGCAGACATCGTTAAAGATGCAATCAAAAATGGTAGGATTCCTCCAATAAACAAACCAACTATTACCGAGGCTTTAGTAATATCTATAGAGTTTAATCCAACTGAAGTAGTATAAGCAGAAAAAAGAGCCAGGGCAGTTAAGGCGGCCGATCCAATAGCAAAACCTTTCCCAATTGCCGCTGTGGTATTTCCTAAAGAATCTAGCTTGTCGGTAATTTTTCTAGTCTCTTTTCCTAATCCAGCCATCTCAGAAATCCCTCCGGCATTGTCAGCGATTGGTCCGTAAGCATCTACCGACATGGTAATTCCTACTGTCGCCAACATTCCCACTGCTGATATCCCAATCCCATAAATCCCAGCAAGTCTGTAGGCCACCAAAGTAGCAATAGAAATTACTAAAACTGGAAGAGTGGTACTTTCCATTGCCACTGATAAGCCAGAGATAATATTAGTAGCCGCGCCTGTTTGAGAGGCCTTGGCAATCTTAATAATAGGTGTGCCCGAGGTGTAAAACTCGGTAATCAAACCAACTAAAATCCCGACAACAGTTCCGGACAAAAGAGCCCAAAATATTCCTAAAGGAAGTTCTAATTCTTTTACCGCAAAATAGGAGGCTAAAAGTAAAATAGCTGCACTTACATAGGTGGCATATCTTAAGGCGGCTTGGGGACTAATTTTTTCAAAAACTTTGATAGAAATTATTCCTAAGACAGAAGCAATAAGACCAATCATAACTACAAATAAAGGTAAACTCATCCAACTTAAAGCGTTGGCTCCAGCAACTGTAGCTGCTCCAATAGTAATTGCCGCCACCACTGAGCCAACATAAGATTCAAATATGTCTGCCCCCATCCCGGCTGTATCTCCGACACAATCACCAACATTATCGGCAATAACAGCTGGATTTCTGGGATCATCTTCCGGAATTCCTGCTTCTGTCTTCCCAACAAGATCCGCTCCAACATCAGCGGCTTTTGTATAAACTCCTCCTCCAACTCGAGCAAAAAGAGCTATAGAAGAAGCTCCCATAGCATAGCCAGTCAAAACAGCGGGATTTATCTCTTTAAAAAAATAATAAAAGATGCCGACTCCTAATAATCCTAAGCTAGCCACACTCATTCCCATAACTGCTCCTCCCAAAAAGGAAACAGTAAGAGCTTTTTCTTGCCCTTTGGATCTAGCTGCTTCTGCTGTTCTAACATTAGCTTTGGTAGCCGCCTCCATTCCTAAAAACCCAGCTAGCATTGATGAAATAGCTCCAGCTAAAAAAGCTCCGGCAGTCCAGGGATTAATTTTAAGATACAAAAATCCGAAGACAAAGGTTATAAAAATGATTAGAATAGAATACTCTTTTCTTAGAAAAACCATTGCTCCTTCACTAATTCGTTCAGAAATCTCAATCATTAATTTATTTCCAGCCGGCTCTTTTTTTACCAAGTAAAAAAGAAGTAAGGCAAAAATAAGCCCTCCTAAACCTAAAAAAGGCGCATAATCAACTAAATTCATAAATCCTCCTGAACCACTAATTAGATCTTGAATTCGTGATCCCAATTCGCGACCATAACATAAATATTTTAACAAAAATTATCCTTGTGTCTACTTCTTTAAGAACTAGGATCTAAATAATTCTTTTCTTTTGGCTCTTGAATGATCTTATAAAACAAAAAGGCACGCAAGCCAAAGTGTTCTTTTGGAATAGAACCAAATAAAATAAATCCTTTCTTTTTGTAAAAATCTACATTTATCTTATCGGTCGTCATAATTCTTAAACAATGAACTCCTCTCCTAAGCGCCTCTTCCTCCCACATTTTAAGCAAATTTGTAGCAACTCCTCGATTTCTGTAATCTCTATCTACAGCCAATCAATTTGAAAACCAAACCCCGCCATACGGCTTCTCATTAAGAAGAAAGTAGCCAACAATTTTCCTGCCACTTTTTGCTAAAAACAATATCTCTTTATTCTTCAAAACATTTCTAAAATATTCTGCTGAATAATAGGACTTTATAAAAAATTCTTGAGTTCTTTTTGTATATTGAGAAAAGTATTCTTTTATACTTTTTGTAAAAAATTTAAAAAAATCTTCTAAATCCTTAATTGTTGCTTTTTTGTAAATTATTTTTTTCATTCTTATATTGTTGTCTTTGTAATTTATTTTTTCTTTTTTAACTTAATTGCTCCACAACTCATCCCTATCCAAGCTAAAACTAAAATAGTAGTTCCAAAAACAAAAATCGCCTGAGTCCGAGAAAGCTTAATAGTAATAAGACCAATTCCCCCTAAAACAAAAGTTAAAAAGTAGATAAAAAGAACGGTTTGTTTTTGAGAAAGGCCAAAGTCAAGCAATTTGTGATGGAAATGTTCTCGATCGGGCTTAAAAACAGATCTTTTTTCTCTTACTCTCCTTAAAATTGCCAAAAAAGTATCAAAAATCGGAATTGCTAAAATAAGAATTGGGACAAGGAGAGAAAAAGTAGCGGTTGATTTTAGAGTCCCCATAACTGAAATTGCTGCCAAATTAAATCCTAAAAAAAGTGATCCAGAATCTCCCATAAAAATTGAGGCAGGATAGAAATTGTACCTTAAAAATCCTAAAGAACTAGCGGTAAGAATTAAGGCCAAGGGGACAACTTCCGTTCTTCCAATCATTAAAG
>CAYFWR010000014.1:9419-13178 GCA_964346865.1 uncultured Candidatus Saccharibacteria bacterium | reverse complement strand
TATAAAGTTCCTCAAAATGTCGAGGTTGAAGAAAAGATTATTGGACCCTTAAGTTTAAAGCAATTCGGATACATAGTAGTTGCAATACTTTTAGGAGTGCTTTTGTTTCGAATTTTACCAGGGTTCCTTTTTGTTATTGTCGGCTTCCCAGTTATTGGTCTTCTTTTGGCTTTTGGACTTCTAAAAATCAATGATCAACCTTTTGAAAGATATTTCTTAGCAATGTTGGCTTTCTTTTTTAAGCCTCGATTCCGATTTTGGATTAAAGAGCCTGAGGAGCCCAAATTAGAGGTCACAAAAATCAACCCTCGTGAAAAATTAAAAGAGACTTCGGCTCCGCCGCCAAGCCTGCCAGAAATTCATGACCAATTAGAAAAATTATCTCGAATCGTTGATACCCGTGGTTGGGAAGAAAAGGAGCCTACCATCCAAGAGCCGGCTGAACCACCAGTAGCTGATATTGAAGATCGAGTTCTAACCAAGGAAAAACGAGCCCAAATAATAAAAGAGAAAATTGGACCTCTTTCAGATATTTTGGAAGTCCCAGTCGAAGAAAAACAACATGTTAACGGCCTTTTGGAAGAAGTGGGAAAGAAAATTTTAGAAAAAGCTCAAGCAAAAATGGTAAAATTTAGAGAAGCCCGAATTAAAAAAAGACATCAGAAATAAGTTGGAAGTTCAAAGCTAAGGGGCACTAATAAATATCTAATTAACCTAATTCCTAATTGACCTAATTAAATCCCAATGACCAATAATCAAATAACCCAAACTAAATATGATTTAGAAGAACGAACTGCAAGATTCGGCGAAGTTATTATTCAGTTTGCTAAGAAAATTCCTCAAAATCCAATCACTATTCCCTTAATATCTCAACTTATAAGAGCGGTAACGAGTATTGGTTCTAACTATTGTGAAGCAGATGATGCCGAATCAAAAAAAGATTTTAGACATAAAATTGGAATTTGCAAAAAAGAAGCTCGAGAAACCAAACATTGGTTAAGGATGATTTCTGTTGCTTGCCCTAAGTTTAGAGAAGAAGTAAAGAAATTATGGATTGAGGCAAAAGAGCTTAATCTTATTTTTAATTCAATTGTAAATAAATTAAAGTAAATTTTTAGACATTGTTTATTTAGTAATTAGTAATTGATTAGAAATTAGAGCAATTAGAAATTAGAAATTCATAAAGGTTTTTGAGATTTGATTTTTGATTTTTAAATTAAAGAATGTGTTATTATATTAAAGTCAATCGTTAATATTAATTTGCTCGAATGAAGCCTATATCTCCTCAAAAAAGACGAAAACAATCAACTCAAATCTATCTTCCTATACAAGAAATCAAAGATGGAGTGATAATTTTAAAGGATGGAAGTCTTAGAGTGATCCTAATGGCAAATGCTGTCAATTTTGAGTTAAAATCAGAAGACGAACAATCAGCCATTGAGTATTCTTATCAGAATTTTTTAAATTCTTTAGATTTCCCAATTCAGATTCTTATCCGCTCAAAACATTTAGAGCTTGATGGTTATATTAAAAAAATAGAAGAACTGACAAAAAAACAGGAAAGTGAGCTCCTGCAAATGCAAACATTGGCTTATGTCGACCAAATTAAAAGTTTACTTGAATATGCCAATATTATGGACAAGGAGTTTTATATTGTGATTCCCTACTATCCAAAAGCAATTGAAAAGAGTGGTTTTGTAAAAAATCTACTGCAAATTATAAAGCCTGCCAATCAGACTGTGGTTTACAAAAGCGACTTTGAAGCCGAAAAGGCCCAACTTCTTCAAAGGGCTGATCTTTGCGCTTCGGAATTAGGCACAGTAGGAATTCGATGTATTTCTTTAAATACTCAGGAGTTAGTAGAGTTATATTATTCGCTTTACAATCCAACTACTTCAAGAAGTGAAAAGTTAGTTGATGTCAATCAGATGACTAGTTCTTTAGTCACCAGAGGAGAAAAAACAGAGGAATAAGAGTAATGTTATTTTTTAAGAAAAAAAAGAAAGAAAGGGATAAAAATCCCCAAGAAGCCGATCGAGTCTATCGAGAAGGAATGGTTACTCTTCGCGATCTAATTGCTCCTTCCTCACTAGAGGTAAATACCAACTTCTTAAAGCTCGGTAGTAAATTCATTAGGACTCTCTTTACTTTTGGTTATCCTCGCTATCTTTTTACCAATTGGCTTTCTCCGATAATCAATATGGATGCCATTATGGACATCTCGATGTTTATCTATCCTGTTGACTCCCGAACTGTTCTTGAGAATTTAAGAAAAAAGGTTACCTATATGGAGGCTACTTGGGATGAAGCCAGAAAGAAAGGGCGAGTCAGAGACCCAGGACTGGAAGCAGCTCTAAAAGACGCTGAGGAACTCCGAGATAAACTCCAAACTGGTGAATCAAGGTTCTTTCGTCTTGGACTCTATTTTACTATTTTTGCTGATTCTTTAGATGAATTAAACAAAATTACCAGGCAAGTAGAAACTATCCTGGGTTCAACCCTAATTTATACTAAATATGCTAACCTTCAAATGGAGCAAGGCTTAACTTCAACCTTACCATTGGCAATGGATGAGATTTATATCCATCGGAATATGGATACCGGAGCTTTGTCTTCAGCTTTTCCTTTTACTTCAGCTAATCTTTCTTCTAATAAAGGGGTTCTTTATGGAATTAATGGCCACAATAACAGTTTAATTATTTTTGATCGGTTTGATTTGGAAAATGCTAATATGGTAGTTTTTGCGACTTCGGGGGCAGGCAAGTCTTATACTATAAAACTTGAAGCGCTTCGGAGTCTGATGTTTGGGACTGAAATCATTATTATTGATCCTGAAAATGAATATCAAACTTTATGCGAAGCAGTGGGGGGAAGCTATCTTAAACTTTCAATCTCTTCGAAAGAAAGAGTTAATCCCTTTGATCTTCCCCGAATCTTAGATCAAAAACAAGCGGAGGGAATTTTAACTACTAACATTATTATGCTCCATGGACTACTAAGACTAATGTTGGGTGGCCTTACACCAGAAGAAGATTCTTTTTTAGATAAAGCCTTAATTGAAACTTATACTGAAAAAGGGATTACTAATGATCCGCTTACTCATATGGATATTAACTCTACTCGAGTCCCAGTAATGGGAGATTTAACTAGAATTTTGAAAAGAATGTCAGGCTGTGAATCTTTAGCTCAAAGATTAAGTAAGTACACTGAGGGAAGTTTTTCTGGTATTTTTAACCAACAAACCAATATTGATCTTTCTAACAAATTTGTTGTCTTTAGTATTAGAGATCTTGAGGAACAACTTCGGCCAATCGCAATGTATATCATTTTAAACTATATTTGGAATCGAGTGAAAAGTGATATGAAGCGCCGCCTTTTGATTATCGAGGAGGCTTGGCAGATGATGAAATATGAAGATTCAGCCCAATTTCTCTTTAGTATTGCCAAAAGAGCTAGGAAAAATTATTTGGGTCTAACTTGTATCAGTCAAGATGTTGAAGATTTTTTAGGCTCTAAATACGGCCGAGCTGTAGTAACCAACTCTTCTTTGCAGATTCTTCTAAAACAGTCTCCGGCCTCAGTAGATGTTATTACTAATACTTTTAATCTCACCAATGAAGAAAAGCGGCTCCTAACCCAGTTTCAGCTTGGAGAAGGGCTCTTTTTTGCCGGAACTAACCATGTGATTATTCGGGTTATTGCTAGCCCGATGGAAGATCAGCTAATTACTACCAATCCGGAACAGCTTCTAGCGATCCA
>CAYFWR010000014.1:6299-9319 GCA_964346865.1 uncultured Candidatus Saccharibacteria bacterium | reverse complement strand
GCCCGATGGAAGATCAGCTAATTACTACCAATCCGGAACAGCTTCTAGCGATCCAAGCTCAAAAAGAAAAGAAGATTAAAGAAAAAGCAACCTAAGAAGATATTTATTGAAATTAATTGAGATTTATTGTTTTTGGGCTATTAGTTTCTACTAATTTCTACAAATCTCTATTAATTTCTTTTTTTATTTTTGACTTTTTATTTTTGACTTTTTATAATGGTAATGGTTAAAAATTTATTTTACGAATTTTCAAATGGCTGGTGGAGTTCTAAAAAATAAAAAGATAATTATTGGTATTATAGGTGCAGTTATAATTGGTATTGCTATTGTCGGCACTATTTTATTTTTAAGTGCTTATAAAATTGTCCACTTTGTGACAGTCATCCATAATAATTACATCGCAGACAAACTAGTTCCGGCGATAGTTAGACAATTTGCTACTACTTATCCTGAAAAAGTAGACAAAAAAGTAGCCTTAAAATACGGCATTGTCCAGCAAGCCGAGGCCGCAGATGTGACACTATCCGAAGACGAATTAAACGACCGAGCCCTTAGAATAGTCCGACGAGAAGTAGTTTACGATATCAATTCTCAACTTTCGGGAGGAGCCCTTAATTCAGATGAGATTAAGAATTTAGCCGACAACTACGAAGATGTAAAAACGCAGTTTATAGAAGGATATAAGAAAGGCTGGATATCATTTGATGATAATGTTTCAGGAGATCTTGTAATTACTTTTGGCTTTTCTGGCTCAAAGCAAAAAAGTCGAATTACTATACTAAAAAGTTACAGCTTTGCCTCAAAAATACTGGCAAATCTCGACAGTCCTCTTAAAGCCTTTGAAGACGAGATAACGACAGAAGACTGGGATAATCTTCTTAAGGGCTCAAGAGAAAAAATCGCCAGCTTACTTCTAAGCTACAAGGAAGGGAAAACGCCTGGATTTATTGCCAACTTTGTTATGCTTGCTTCAACCAAACTTAAAACCTGGTTAAAAGTTCTGGGAGTTAAAGGAGATAAAGAAGAAGTATGTAGCACCACAAAGTCAGAAACTGACTGCCCCCCTGGTAGTACTGAATGTTATCTTGAAGTTCGAGAAAGACTTTTTGATATGGAGAGTATTAATAACATATTTGTAGAGACCTTAACTGCCGTTATTAATTGGGTTAAAAATCTTTTCGGGTTCTTCTGTCTGGCAGAGAATTACGCAGAAGGAGGACAATGGTTTATTACGGCCGACAAAATAAAAAATGGGGAGCTTTCTGCTAAAATGGTTGGAGAATTCACTACCAAGTTTTGGGATGGAGCCGAGGAGAGTGATAAATATAAAGAAATTGTAAGGAATGATCCTCATCCTTCTCTGCTTGACCGTTACTATGTTTTTGTCGGTTCCTTAAAGTCAAACTTTAGAGCAGTTGCTCAAGGAACAGGAAGTGAGCCTGCTGGAGTTACGGTTTTTAACAAAGTAGCTGGAGCCGCTAATGATATCTACGAAGATATAAGCTATATGACTGATCCCACCAATCTCCAAAGTTATGCTGAAGAAATAAACACCACAACCGATGTTTCTACTTTAGGATATGGCGACTACGTCGAGCCTTATGATGCCTCCGCCACAACAGGAGGAGGGGGGACAGATGGGCCTGGAGGACCGCCCACTGAGCCCACTGAGGGAAATGTTTTAGCTTTCCAAAAGTTTCTGGCTGACTATACTGGTCAAAGGGCTATCATAACATCTGACTGTGATGATTGTAGGCCCACTAGAGAAAGGTGTATCAGACGCCATGAGGGATACGATTTTGCCTTAAGAAAGGGAACAGAAATCCCAGCTGTTTACAGCGGAACTGTCGTCGGAATTGTTAAAAAGTGGGGCGGAAGCGGTGATGCAGTCTGGATTCAAAACAGCGATAAGTCCTATGTCTATTCCTACGGCCACATAAATATATATCCAACTATAAAAGTAGGAGTAACAGTAACATCAGGAACGCCGATAGGGACTATCTATGAAGATCATTTGGATGTAAAAAAGTTTACTGACCCCACTCGATCTTATACCATAACAGTAATCTGTCCCTGGTAAAGGAGGTTATTATGAAAAAAATATTAATTATTTCAGCTTCTGTAATAATAATTGCTATTACTGTCTGGTTGGGCTTTTTTAGACATGGGACTTTAGAAGTAAGTTCAGATGCCTCATCGATAGATATTAGTATAAACAAGAGAGAATATAAAGCAATAAAAATGCCTGCTAAATTCAAACTTAGGGCTGGAAAATATACTATAAAAGCAGGGATTGGTAATTATGAAGAATTTAAGGACACTATTTCTATTAAAGTGGGTGAAACAACTTCTATTACAATTATAGTAGAAAGTGAAGAAGATATTAAAGCTACAGAAGACTTTTACCAAAAAAATCCCTTAATAAAACTTTTGCCCGCGTCTGAGGACTTCTTTAAAATTGACTTCTACCAAGAGGGTACTGCTGATGTTAAATATACTATAACTCTTTATCCAGCCTCTCCCTCTAACCAGCGAGAAAACTATATAAACGAGTTAAAGCAGCACAAAAAAGGCGCTTTAGACTGGATAAAAGCTAGGGGTGTTGACCCAGCAACACTAGAAATAAAATGGGAACCTTTAGAAGCCAAAGATCTTTAATTATCTTATCCTAAACTGAATCCTTTTTACTACTCTCTTTTTTCCTTGGTCCAAAAGAGGGTTTTTGTTTATTTGGTCCAAAATCTCTTGGCTTTTGTTTTGGACTTCTGAGGCCCAGGGGCCGCTTTTAACTTCAAGGGTCAAGGAATCGTTTCGAAAAAACTTAGGATTAATAAATTTTAAACTCTCTTTGCCAAAATTTTCTACAATAGCTTTTTCTGCCGCTTCGCAAACCAAAGATGCCTGGATTTTCTTTTTAATTCCCAGCTGATTAATCTTTTTTTCTAAATGTCGTTTTAGGTCCGTAAACATCGTTACTAATGACTATCCCGAAATAACATTTTAATAATTATAATTAGGAT
>CAYFWR010000014.1:0-6199 GCA_964346865.1 uncultured Candidatus Saccharibacteria bacterium | reverse complement strand
AACATCGTTACTAATGACTATCCCGAAATAACATTTTAATAATTATAATTAGGATTTCGGGATCCCGACTTCTTTAGTTTTAAATTTTTCAATGAAAAGTCGGGACAAATGTTTATACGAATAGTGTTACAAATTTTTTAATTTTTGATTTGTCATTTTTCCCGATGGTTTCATTGATATTTTTAAAATTAGGTAATCGGTCCGATGACTCCGATGAGGACGAGTATCGGACTCTATCGGAGGATCCCGACAACATAATAATTTTAGATTTAATTAAAGTAGTCGTCGGGAGATTTTTGAGGTTTAGGATTTTGGATTTAAGGCTTTTACTTCTCCATTTTCAACCCTTAATATTGCGGCTTCTTTTTTATATTTTGGATTAAGATGTTCTAAATCAGTTGTGGTAACAATAGTCTGTTGATCATCTAATATTTCAACCAAAAAACGTCGACGAATCTCATCTAGTTCTGAAAAGACATCATCTAGAAGCAAAACTGGCTTTTCTTTGGTTTTTTCTTCTATAAATTTAATCTCTGCTAATTTTAGAGCTAGAATAGCACTTCGAAACTCTCCTCGAGAAGAAAAATTGGCCATTTTTTTCTCTCCCAAAACAAATAATAGATCGTCTCGATGAGGCCCAATATTAGTCCAACAGGTTTTTAAATCATCATCTTTTGATTCTTGTAGAGCTTCCTTGTAACTTTTATTTGAAAAGTTTGGTTGATATTCTATTTCCAAAATTTCATCTTGACCACTGATTTTTTTATAATTTTCAACAAGAATCGGATTTAGAAAATTAATTGTTTCTTTTCTCTTTTTAATAAGATACTCGGCTGGCTCAATAATCTTTTCGTCCCAAACAAAAAGTTCAGAGGCCTGAGATTTTCCTTCTTTTATTCTTTTTAAAAGAAAATTTCTTTGTTTTAGGACCTTTCTAAAAAGAGCAAGATTATAAAAATATTTAACATCAGTTTCACTAAGAATAAAATTAATCATCCGCCGTCTTAATACTGGTTCTCCACCAACAATCTCGATATCTTCAGGTCGAAATAAAACGATTTTTAAAAGAGAATATAGATCTTTGGCTGATTTTGTTTTTTGATTTATTTTAATAGTTTTTATCTGAGGATTATCTTTTTTAACCGACAAAAAAAGGTTAATCTCTTTGTCTCCTTTATCAATCTTACCTTCAATCCGAAAAAAATCATCGTTGTTGAAAATCAAATCTAAATCATGCGCCCGAAAAGATCTTGAGGTTGCCAAAACAAAAATTGATTCTAAAAAGTTAGTCTTACCACAAGTATTATTTCCAACTAAAACTATAGTTTGGGGCGGGAAATCAAAATCAAGTTCTTTATAATTTCTAAAGTTTTTAAGTTTAAGGTTTTTTATAAACACGAATGGTCACGAATTTAATAACAAATAGTCACGAATTAAAATTTGGTCGAATAAAATCTTAGGTTTTCTAAAATTAGTATTATTAGTGAAAATCCCCGTCCAAAACTCGTGATTATTAGTGTTTTAGGCTCTTAGAGGCATTATTATATAGAGATAATCTTTATTATTAATTGTTTTAATAACACCTGGGTTGAGTTTACCCCCAATTTCTAAAATTATTCTAGAATCTTTAAGATTAGCTAAAACATCTAAAAGATAGCGAGCATTAAAAGCAATCTCCCCCTCTTTTCCTTCAACTTCAGCCCCTATTTTAGAAATATTATCGCCAACTTGAGTTGCAGTGGCAGAAATCACAAGTTCTCCTTTTGGTTTAATTTCAAGTTTAATACTATTGGCACTTTCACGAGCAAAAAGATTGGCTACTTTAACTGCTGAAGAAAATTCAGCTAAATCAACCTCGGCCTTTGTCTCATAAGATTCGGGGATAATTTGTTTATAATTTGGGAATTGTCCTTCAATCAACCTTGAGATAAGCTCAATATTTTCAACTTCAAAAAGAATTTGATTTTCGCTTAAATAGACATTAACTTCTTTTGAGGGAATGTCGCTTAAAATCCGAGAAAGTTCTATTAAACTTCGAGAGGGAATAATTATATTGGTTTCATTTTTAACTTTGTTTTTTAAATAAATTGTTTTTTCAGCTAAACGATAACTATCAGTAGCAGCAAGGGTTAAAGTATTAGATGTTAGTTTTAAATAAACTCCAGAAAGAACTGGTCGAGAATCATCAATTGCTGCGGCAAAACTAACTAGTAAAATTGCTTCTTTTAAAGCTTCGGTAGGAATTGTGGTTAATTTTTCTTTTTTTATCTCAGGGATTAATGGAAATTCAGAAGCATCAATTCCTTTAATATTAGATTCAAAATTTCCTGCTTTAATATTTAAAGTTAGATCATTAATTTCGAGTTCAATTTTATTATTAGGAATGGAATTAATAAATTCACTTAAAAGTCGAGCGGGAATAGTTATTTCCCCTTCTTTTTCTATTTTTCCCCCAATCCAAAAACTTATTCCAATCTCTAAATTTGTTGCTTGTAATTTTAATCTCCCCTCTTCTGTTTTAAGTAAAACATGACTTAATACTAAAAGAGTTGGTTTAGTACTAACAACCCTCCCAATAATACTTAGGGCTTTGTTTAAATTTTCTTGTAAACAAGATAATTTCATAGTATTTACCTTTCTATCTTATTTTTTTAATTGAGTTTTATTTTTAAGTTAAGTTTAATAATTTAATTATATTTATTATAAATGATTTTTTATATTTTAAGAATAAGTAATTTTAAAAAATACTGGGGATATTGGGGAAAATAATTTTTAAAGTTTTAATAAAAAGATTTTTTAAAAATTTTATGGGGATAAATAGTTGATAAATTTGGGATAAAGTTTTAAAAATTTATATTAAATTTATAGTAAAATTTTTATTTATATTTAAATAATTATACACAAATAATTCCTAGTTATCCCCAAAAAATCGGACTTTATCCCCAAAAAAACACAGACTTACATAAAATATTTTATTTTTTATTTTTAATCTTTAATTTTTTTATTACATATATAATCGCTCCTTTATTAAACTTATCTCATGTCTTATAATTTCATTAGTATCAATTTCTTTTTCAATTTTATTACAAGCATGAATTACAGTAGTATGATCACGACCTCCTAATTCTCGGGCAATTTTAGGATAAGAAAGTTTAGTTTCTTCCCTCATTAAATACATTGTAATCTGGCGGGGAACAACAATTTCTTTATCCCTTTTAACTCCTTTTAACTCCTCAATAGTTAAATCGTAAAAAGCAGCTGTTTTTTCTAAAATCTCTTTAGTATTTATCCCCTTTCTTTTTGAATAAGATAAAACACTTCCTAATACTGAAGTAGCGATATTGAGAGTAGGAGGAGTTGTGTTTAGTTCGCAATAGGCAATAATCCTATTTAAAGCTCCTTCTAATTCTCGAATGTTTTGTTGAATATTTTTAGCAATATAATCAATAATTTCTAAAGGAATATCATAACCTTTAACCTGAGCCTTACATTGAAGAATAGCAATTCTTGTTTCAAGATCTGGGGGCTGAATATCAGCAATCATTCCCCATTCAAACCTAGACCTCAATCTTTCTTCGAGAGTGGGAATAGCTTTTGGAGGCCGATCTGAAGTGAGAACTATTTGTTTGTTGTCCTGATGGAGAGAGTTAAAAGTATGAAAAAATTCTTCTTGAGTTCCTTCTTTCCCAGCTAAAAACTGCATATCATCAACTAAAAGAACGTCAACTTTTCGGTATTTCTCTTTAAAATTGCTGGTTTTTCGAGTACCAATAGCGGTAATAAACTCATTAGTAAAACGCTCAGACGTAATATAAGTAACTTTCTTTTTAGGGTATTTTTTAATAATTTCATTCCCAATAGCTTGCATTAGGTGAGTCTTTCCTAAACCAACTCCACCATAAATAAAAAGAGGATTATAAGCACTGTCTGGTTTAGTTGATACTGATTTACAAGCGGCATAAGCTAATTTATTTGAACCACCAACGACAAAGTTATTAAAGGTGTATTTGGGATTTAGTGATCCAGGAGAAGAGGTAGGAACTTCTTCCATAGAAACTAAAGGTTCTTTTAGAATATCGTCTTTAATGGGAGCTACGTGACCAACCTTATATTCAACCAAAACTTCAGTTCCAAGAACATTCTTTAAGGCTTCCTTAATTTGTTTGTGGTATTTGTTTTCTAACCACTCTTTGGTAAAAATATTAGGAACAGAAACTGTTACTCGGTCATCATAGAAAGAAGTGATTGAAGTGTTTTTAAACCAAGTCGTAAAATTGGCCTTGCTAATAGAGACCTCAAGCTGACCTAAGGCACTCTGCCATAAAGCATTTGAGTCCATCTCTCCCCTCTGAGTTAGAAAATAGATAGGCAAACTTTATTTTAGAAAAGAATCGGTTTATCCACAAGTGTTTTTATGTTATCAAAACTGTCCCCAGGTGTAAACCTTGCATCTTTTTCGAAATATTATCTTATATCTTTAATTTTCAGTAAGTCACATTTATATAAGATTTATCTTAAAATAAGAGAATAGTGTAAGTGTGGTTTGCTTCTCAATATAATTCTTGTTAAAATAACGGAGTATCTTATCAATACAGAAATATTACAGAAACCTATCAAAATAATTATCATAGTTATTGGTGAATTCTGAAAGATTAGTGTTAATAAGATACGTCGAGGATATATTATGAAGAGAACATATCAACCCAAGAAATCGAAGAAAAAAAAGGTTCATGGTTTTATATCTCGGAGAAAGACCAGGGGGGGTCGGAAGATTTTAAAGCGAAGAGCTGCCAAAAGTCGGAAAAGAATTACTGTATGAGATAAGATAAAAAAATGCTTAGAAAAGAATTTCGAGTCACAAAAAAGCGGGACTTTGAAAAAATTAGAAAAAAAGGGAAATTTTTTTCTAATTCTGATTTGGCGATTAATTTTATTTCTAATCACCTTTCAATTAGTCGGGTTGCAATTATAATTTCAAAAAAACTTTTAAAGAAGGCTATCCAAAGAAACCGACTCAGAAGACAGATTCGAGAGGCTATTAGACTCAATTTTTTAAAAATCAAACCCGGATTTGATCTGGCTATTTTGTTAAGAAAAGATATTTCTAGTTGGGATTTTAAAAAGATTGAAAGTCGTCTAATAGAGACGTTAAAAAAAACGGGA
The DNA here is from genome assembly GCA_964346865.1 of uncultured Candidatus Saccharibacteria bacterium. GTDB lineage: Bacteria > Patescibacteriota > CPR2 > CAYFWR01 > CAYFWR01 > CAYFWR01. Next base: position 1,036 of record CAYFWR010000014.1, on the reverse strand, counting down.
CTTTTAAAATAGTAGCTTATAAACACGAAAATAACACTAAGTTATAGTGGAAGAGTTAATAAGATATTTCGATGAAGAGATTAATTTTATTTTTAATAAAAGTTTACCAAAAAACACTTTCTGGCGACCACGGATTTATGTCGTTTTTTTATTCAGAAGGACTTTGTCGATTTCGGCCTACTTGTTCAGAATATACCTATCAAGCAATAGAGAAATATGGCATAATAAAAGGGATATGGTTGGGATTAAAAAGAATTATTCATTGTCATCCTTGGAGTAGCGGAGGTTATGATCCAGTAAGATAGAAATAAAAACTACGAAGGAAAATTTAAAATTTTAGGCTTTTAATATGTAATTTTCATTTTTTCATTTGTGCAATGATTTATTTATACAAGTTATTTTTTAACATTCTGATTGGGATTTATGCTATTATTCCAGGGCATGATTTAGGAATTAGTATTATTATTTTAACTATTCTGATTAGGTTGGTATTGTGGCCCCTAGCCTCTAAAGCTCTTCATGGACAGCGGAAACTTCAAGAAATTCAGCCCGCAGTAGCCAAGATAAAAGAAAAAGCTAAGGGGGACAAACAAAAAGAAGCCCAGCTTTTAATGGAATTATACAAAGAAAAAGAGGTCAATCCTTTTTCTTCTTGTCTTCCGAGCTTGGTACAATTTCCATTTTTAATTGCTCTTTTTATTGTTTTTAAAGATTGGCTCAATGTTGTTCATATTAATGATCATGCCTGGTCTTTTATTAAAGACCTTCCTTATATTCAAAAAGTTTTAGTTGACCCCTCGATTTTTAGTTCAAATTTTTTGGGATTTTTAGACCTTTCCTTACCCAATAGAGACCATTTGATAACAACCCTGCCTTGGTTTTACTATATTCTGCCGATTTTAGCCGCACTTTCGCAGTGGTACCAGGGTAAGATGCTGCTTCCCAAAACTCAGGATCCTTCCCAGAAAACGGCCGGAATGATGACTCTTTTTAGTCCCTTTTTGATTTTATTCTTTGGTTTTTCTTTACCAGCCGC
>CAYFWR010000013.1:11166-13642 GCA_964346865.1 uncultured Candidatus Saccharibacteria bacterium | reverse complement strand
AAAGATCAACTCTCTTTTAGGCGACCTAATGAAAAGGAAGGGGATTGTGGGGGGAAGGCTTGAAAAATAGTAAAAGAATTAGGATTTAGTTTTTGTCTTTACCTTTTTTCAAAATATCTTATAATAAAAATAAATCCTTCGATTACGCTCAGGATAAACATAAAAATTAACTGTCCCGATTTCACTCTCGTTCTCGCCTCGATTCGCGAGGGCGAAGCGGGCCATCGGGGCCTCAGTCTCTGCAAGAATTTTATAACAGAGACTTCGGGAGGGGAAAATGTATCTTAATATTTTAGAAATTTTTATGATTGTAGCGATAGCGGAATACTTACTTTTTTCTAATAAAAAGGTAATTAGCTATCTAAACCACCACCCAATCTTAATTTGGCCATTTGAAAAACTTAAGAAAAATCATATTTCTATACTCAAAATCTCAATTATTTTTTCCTTAGTGGGACTGATTTGGTTTGATGTTTTTATTAGAGTTTTAAGGTATTATTCTTACAGTTTTTATAATAATGTTAATTTATTAGTCTCTAAATTTCACAGCCCAACCCTTCTTAATTTTAGTCAGAATTATACCATTATTATCTTTGGGATAATCTTAATTGTTTTTGGGCTCGGATTTTTTATTTTCCCAATAATTGTTCTTTCTGGGATCGTAAAAAAAGAACTTAAACGACCAAAAGTTAAAGTATAGTCTAAAGTTAAGAGCCGCTCATTATCTCGAATAATTTTTTATATCGAGATTTTTTATTGGGTGTAGTAATATTGTTTTAGTTATGAAGTTGAGTCGAGATTTTTACAATCGTGGTACTTTAACTTGTGCCAAAGAACTTCTGGGAAAATATTTGGTAAGAGATTTTGAAAAGACCGGCTATCCAAAGGAATTTTTGCAGTACTATAAGACTTTTTATGATACTAAAAGACCTCCAGAAAAGTTGGTCGGAAAGATTGTGGAAACCGAAGCTTATAAAGGATTGGATGATTTAGCTTCTCATGCCTCTCGGGGCCGAACCCCTCGAACAGAAATTATGTTTGGAGCTCCTGGTTATGCTTATATTTATCTTGTTTATGGGATGTATTGGTGTTTAAATATTGTTACCGAAAAGAAAAATTACCCTGCCGCAGTTTTGATTCGGGCAATAGAACCCCTTCTTACAGGGGATATAAGGGATAAAAGGGATATTAAGGAGTGTAAGAGAAAAGATTTTTTACATAAGACGGATGGCCCTGGAAAACTTTGTCGATTTTTGGGGATTGGAAAAAACCTAAATGGAATTGACTTTTGTGGTGATATTCTTTGGGTTGAAGATCAAGATGAAAGAATTAAAAAAGAAGATATTATAACTACAAAAAGAATTGGAGTTGATTATGCCAAACACTGCAAAGATCACAGGTGGCGGTTTTATATAAAAAACAGCCCCTACATCTCTAAAAGATAATTCTTGTAAATAACAATTTCTAAATCCCAAATAACAAATAAATTCCAAATTACAATTTCGAGATTCTAAACAATTATTTTGGACGTTAAGAATTTGAAATTAGATATTGTTTGGAATTTGCTTACCCGCCGGCAGGCGGGGTGCTTGAGATTTGGAGTTTTATAAAAGATTTTAATCTTTTATTACCACCACCATTTTGGTTTATAGATTGGTTCGGGAATAAGTTCAGGGAGAGGCAGGCCGCCGCCTCCAACACCACTATCGCCACTATCACTAGAGCCAAAAACATATTCATTACTTTTGATATTACCAGGATCAGTAATGGCATAGGCTTTATTATAGCCTGAGGAGTCGAAAGAATTAGAATAATATTTATTACCAGAAGAAGGAATATTATCTGTCCCTAAAGAATCGACATCGCCACCTGGCTTAACCCCATAAAAACTTACAGAATCGACATCGCCACCCGAAACAGTAGCAATTAACTTCCCTGAACTATAAGTCAAGCTCACAGAAATAGAGACAACATCAACATCAATTGTCTCCGAGGTAGCAGAATATAAAATATTGTCAACCACTTTTGCATATATCTCGTGAGACGATCCGCCAGACGCGGAAACCTGAGCCTGATAAGTATTCCCAGAACCAGAGGCAGTAAATCCATTACCATCAACATAAATAGTTACACTACTAACCCCATGAGGAACAATAACATTTACTTTGACGGTAAAAGGAGAATTAACAGTATCCCCATCGTCTGGAGAAACAATAGTGATTCCTGGTAGTCCTTCGCCAGTATGGATATCACAATATTTAGTTGGAATATTGGCGACTCCCGAAGAATATCCTTGTGAGGCGGCCCAAGCAGCCACTGGACCTTGCCAACGGCTAAAGGCGGGGTCAGAAGGCGGAAGTTCACAATTAACTTGACCAAAATAGACATTTTCAACTGCTTCGTCTGGACAATGTTCAGTAGCTAAATGTCCGGAAATTTTGCAAATTTTTAGTTCTTTGGTCTCTCCAGCCACTAC
>CAYFWR010000013.1:4977-11066 GCA_964346865.1 uncultured Candidatus Saccharibacteria bacterium | reverse complement strand
ATTGTCCAAGCATCTCTCCACTCATTAGTAGTTCCGGTTTTGGCAGCTACTTTTCGCCCGGGTAAAGTTAGATAGTTCTGAGAACCAAAAATAAAGGCCCGAGCATTATTATCAGATAAAACATCATTCATTAGATAAGCAATTTGAGGATCTAGAGCTTGTTTTTGGTCTGAATCCCTGTATTCATCTAAAACTTTTCCTTTTGAGTCCTCAATTTTAGTAAACCAAGTTGCTGGGTGACGAACTCCCATATTAGCAAAAACACTAAAGCCGGCGGCCATATCTAAAAGTTTGACTTCACCGCCACCCAGGACCAGAGCCAAACCATAACGATCAGGATCGTTTAAAGTAGTGATCCCCATTTCATGAGCAGTATTTAAAGTATCATTAATACCAGCTAAATAGAGAGTTTTGACTGCCGAAATATTCAAAGATCCCTGAAGGGCTGACCTCATTGATCGGACTCCATACTGACCTCCATCATAGTTACTGGGAATATAGCCGTTTCCAAAATCTGTCTTTAAATCATAGAGAGTGCTTCCAGGCCCCCAGTTTTTCTTCCAAGCAGTGGCATAAGCAAATGGCTTAAAAGATGAGCCGGGTTGCCTGTCAGAAATAGCGACATTGACATTACCATCAATTTCTTTATTGTTATAATCTTTGCTTCCAACCATAGCTAGAATTTGGCCAGTTTTGGAGTCCATTGAAACCAAAGCAGCATTAGAAGCATTGAAGCTCGTTAAATTTTTATCAGTATATTTATTAATTGCTTCCTCAGCTATTTTTTGCTTTTCCAAATCCAAAGTAGTATAAACTCTTAGACCTCCTTCGGTAGCCATTTTTTCGCCGTATTTTTCAACGAGTTTTTCTCTAACATACATTACAAAATGGGGCGCTGGGATATCAGCATATTCACCGCGGTCGACAAACACTAATTCCTTCTTTTTTGCCGCCTCAGCCTGTTCTTTTGTAATGTAGTTTTGTTCGGCCATTAAGTCTAAAATTGTATCTTTTCTGGCCATAAGTTCATCTATATGCTGGCCATAAGGGGAATAGTAAGTAGGGGCAGCTGGTAAAGCAGCAAGTAAAACACATTCAGCTAAATCTAAATCTTTAGCATCTTTATCAAAATAGGTCTTGGCAGCTACCTGGACTCCATAGGCACTGCTGCCATAAGGAATTTCATTTAAATACATTTTTAGAATGTCTTCCTTTGAATAAATCTGTTCAATTTCGATTGAAAGGACCACTTCTTTGATTTTTCGGGTAAGAGTTCGTTCTGGAGAAAGGATAGCATTTTTGACTAATTGTTGGGTAATAGTAGATCCCCCTTGGATATTATCTTTATGAGTTAAATTGTAGAACAAGGCTCTTAGGAAACCTCGAACACTAAAGCCTCGATGAATCCAGAAATTTTTGTCTTCAATAGCTATAGTGGCATCCTTGATATATTTTGGCATTTCCTCATATTCTATTAAGGTTCGATTTTTGTCTCCATGAACTTCGTACAAAAGAGTGCCATCGCGGGCAAAGATTTTAGTTGTTTCTGCTACCAATCGAGCATTGATTTTATTGGGAGTAGGAAGATCCTTGGCGAACCAGGCAAAAAGACCAAAAATAAATCCTAAGAGTATCAAGGTAGAAATCAATGTAAACTTAAGACCTCTTTTTGAGAATAAGAACTTAAGAATCCTTCTGGGATGAAGAGATCTTAAAATATTTTGGATTTTAGGCTTTCTTCCCCCAGTCCTAAGTCCCTTACTTATTCTTGTTCTTTTTGGCTTGAATTTAAATTGGCGACCTAGCTTTTGAATTCTAAAAGCCGGTCGTTTTCTTTTTCTTGAATAGGACTGAAGAATATTTTTATATTTAAATTTAACCCTCTTTTTGAAAAGTTTTTTTGGGAATCGTCGTCTTTTTTTCATAGATACTGCTAGTTACTAATTAAGTATTGATTTCGTGATTATGATTCGTGATCTGAATTCGCGACCTTTATTATATCAAAAATTTCGTGTAGAATAAAGAGGTAAGAGTCCATGGAAATAAAAAAGGAGACAAAATTTATGGGCAAAATAGATGAGCTTTTAACTCGAGGAGTCGAGGAGATAATCAAAAAAAAGCATTTAGAAAAAAGACTAAAGTCAAAAAAGAAGTTAAGATTAAAGTTAGGAGTTGATCCTTCACGACCTGATATTCATTTGGGGCACGCCGTTTTATTAAGAAAATTAAGAGAGTTTCAAAATCTAGGCCACAAAGTAATTTTTTTAGTTGGTGATTACACAGGGCGAATTGGCGATCCCAGCGGCCAAAATAAGACTCGACCCATGCTTTCTCCGGCTGAGATTGAAAAAAATGCTAAAACTTATCTTGATCAAGTTGGAAAAATCCTTGATGTCAAAAAAGCGGAAATTAGAAGGAATAGCGAATGGTTTTCTAAATTAACTTTTAGTGACATTATCAAAATTGCCAGTAACTTTACCGTTGCCAGAATCTTAGAGAGAGATGATTTTGAAAAGAGGCTAAAAAAGAGAATTGATATTAGTCTTCACGAAATTCTTTATCCAATCATGCAAGCCTACGATTCAGTGATGCTTAAAGCCGATGTTGAATTTGGCGGCACTGATCAGAAATTTAATATGTTAGCTGGCAGAGTTTTGCAAAAAAGAATGGGGCAACCCGAGCAAGATATTTTTATGACTAAAATCTTAGTGGGGACCGATGGCACTCAAAAAATGAGTAAAAGCCTAAATAATTATATCGGGATAACTGAAGAATCAAAAGAAATGTATGGTAAGGTAATGTCAATTCCTGACAATTTAATATTCGATTATGCTGAACTTTGTACTAATTTGTCCTTAGAAAGTTTGAAAAAATATAAAAATCCTCGGGATGCCAAAGCCAAAGTAGCTTTTGAAATTGTAAAGATTTATCATAGCGAAAAGGCAGCTAAGGAAGCCGAGGAAGAATTTAATCGGGTTTTTAAAAGAAAAGAAACCCCCGAGAAAATGTCTGAATATCGAGTATCAGACAAAAAATATAGATTTGTTGATTTACTCGTTAAATCAAAGTTGGTTCCGAGTAAATCAGAATCTCGGAGGTTAATTGGACAGGGGGGTGTAAAAATCGATGGAGAAGTAGTAAAGGAACAAGAAGCTGAAATCCAAGTTGAAGATGGAATGATTATTCAAGTTGGGAAGAGAAGATTCCTAAGACTGAAAAGAGGCTAAAAAAGAGAAAATCAGAACCTATCAGGTCTAATGATCCTATTGGTTTTGAAGAGAGTAGAGATTTTTTCTGTTTTTACCTAGATTTTTTAGTAGCTTTACTAACATAATTCCTCCTCCAAACTCGAAGCCCCAAAACAAGAGGAATGATTCTAAAAAGGTCAATTGTCGTCCCAAAATTGGGGCGATATTTTGATCCCATAAGATACAGATTCCAAATGGTGGCAAAGAGAGTATTAAAACTATAGCGATAATAGAAAGAAGTTTCATTTTTCTCACTTCCTTTTTAAAAGTCAAAGAGCCTATTTTCTTATTATAAGAATATAATAAAATAAAGAAAAATCTTTAAGTTGTCAATATTTTTAACTCTTTTTAAAAAAATTCTTGACATTTGACGTTCTAAAGGATAATGTTATATAGTCTGTTAACAAGAACAAAAAGGGGGGAGTAAGATGTCTTTGGATCAATCTTCTCTGGATAGGATTTTGTCGGCTCAATATTGCCCGGGATTAGATAAATTAATTTCCAAAATTTGCGAGGGATGTCCATTTGTCGAAGCCTGCAGGTTGGACAAAATTCGGTGCAGATACGTAAATGTCATTCTAGGAATGACCGCTAAAATTTCGGTAAAGTCTGAGGGGGAAAGAGGAAACATTCATTAGTACCTTGAAAATCTCAAAGAGACAAGATCTGGCTGTAATTAAAATTTATCCAAAAGGATAAATACCTCCAGATAAATGCGTTGAATACTAGGACCAATTGGGCATTTTTATAATGGAAAAATAAAAAATGAGGTTTGCTCAAAATACAATGAAAAACTTAGGAAAGAAGGATAGATAGTTTGGAGTAATGACATGTATTAAGAAATCCCTTATTGCAGACTAAAATCTGGTCATCGAATCATCGGTGACCTTTTTACTTGATTATAACAATTTTAAAAAATAAAATTGCGTATAGTTCTTTTTATAGCTTTCTTCCTTTTGAGATTGGTTTATAGTAAAATAAGGTTGCTATGAGCGAGGAAGATATTAAATTTTCAACTCATCTTTTACCTGAGGAAAAAGAGCGGCAACTCAAGGCTTTTTGTGAGTTTAAAAAGCTTCTTTTAAAATTTATAAAAGAAATTGAAAAGAAAAACTTTGAAAAGTATGCCGATCTTTCGATTGAATTAAAGAAAATTTATAAGGAAATTGAGCCAACTATCGATCTTTACATCGAAAAACAGAAACTAAGAGGGGGGAAAGATACAAAAAGAATATCTGGGCATAGTTTTTCGAGATTAGAATTAGCTAAGTTTTATCTTGCTGCCTTTATTGATCTAAAACAAACTTTACATAAAGATTATTTAAAAATTTCCTTAAGACTTTTAGACGGAATTATATCTGAACTAAGAAAATAGATGAATTTAGAAACTCCCATTGAGAAATTAGTCGGAGTAGGACCAGTTTATGTTAAGAGACTAAAAAAGGTCGGGATAAAAAATATTTCTGATCTACTTTTTTATTTCCCCAGGCGTTATGATGACTTTTCTAATATTATTCCAATTTCCAAAGTTCGACTCGGAGAAAAAGCCGCTATGAAAGGACGAATTATTGGGATTGAAAATAAGCGGACGCGGAAAGGAATGGTTGTTACCGAAGCTTTGGTTACAGATGGCACTGATAATATTTCTGTAGTTTGGTTTAACCAACCCTTTATGGCTAAAAATTTGAGAATAGGAGATAAAGTTATTCTAGCGGGAAAATTAGAATTTAATTACGGCAAAAGAGCGCTTTTGAGTCCAGCATATGAAAAGATTAGTCGTCATAAAAAAAGTGTAGATCGCCATAGTTTAAAACATGTAGGTCGAATTGTGCCGGTTTATCCAGAAACAGAAGGACTTTCTTCTCGATGGCTTAGATACAAAATCCAACCTCTTTTAAAATATATTTATAACATCAAAGACTATCTTCCAGAAAAAATCAAGCGAAATCAAGATTTAGTTGGTTTAGAAGCAGCGGTTCGAACAGTTCACTTTCCCGAAAATACTTTCGAATTAAAAAAAGCTAAGAAAAGAATTGCCTTTGATGAACTATTTTTACTTCAGCTAAAAGTTTTAATTAAAAAATTGGAATATCAAAAAGAAAAAGCTCCTTCTATAAAGTTTCAGGAAGGATTGAGTAAAAAATTTGTTCAATCATTGCCGTTTAGACTAACTGAAGCCCAAAGAAAGTCATCTTGGGAAATTATCCAAGATATTGGAAAAGATACTCCAATGAACAGACTTTTAGAAGGAGATGTTGGATCTGGGAAAACTGTCGTTTCTTGTTTTGCAATGTTTTTGGTTGCAAAGTCAGGTTTTCAATCTGCCTTTATGTGCCCCACCGAAATTTTAGCCAAACAACATTATCAAAGAATAACAAAGATCCTAAAGCCATTTGGGATTAAAATTTCTCTTCTTGTCGGCGGTTTAAAGAAAAAAGATAAAGAAGGTATTTTAGAAAAAATCAAACAAAAAGAGGCTCAAGTTGTTATCGGAACTCATGCCTTGATCCAGGAAGGAGTTCAGTTTAAAAACTTAGCCTTATGTGTTATTGACGAACAACATCGTTTTGGGGTAGAGCAAAGAAAAAGACTCAAAGAAATTAGTGGAGATAAAAAAACTAGTCCCCATTTTCTTTCGATGACAGCTACCCCAATTCCCAGGACTTTAACTTTAACAATGTACGGAGATTTAGATGTTTCGATTTTAGATGAAATGCCACCAGGAAGACAACCGGTAGTAACCAAGTTGGCGCCAAAAGATAAAAGAGAGGCTGCTTATGATTTTATTCGGCGGAAAGTAAAAAAAGGGCAGCAAGTTTTTGTCATTTGTCCCTTGATAGA
>CAYFWR010000013.1:0-4877 GCA_964346865.1 uncultured Candidatus Saccharibacteria bacterium | reverse complement strand
TTCGGCGGAAAGTAAAAAAAGGGCAGCAAGTTTTTGTCATTTGTCCCTTGATAGAGGGAGATATTAGGGATAATAAAGGGATAGAAAGGGAAATAAGGGGAGATGAAGAAGAATTTGAGAAAAAAGCAGTTACAAGTGAGTATAAGAAGTTGAACGAAAAAATCTTTCCGGATTTAAAAATTGGGATGCTTCATGGGAAGATGAAGTCAGAGGAAAAAGAAAAAATAATGGCTGACTTTTTAGCTAGGCGAATCGACATTTTAGTTTCAACCTCAGTGGTTGAAGTTGGAATTGATATTCCTAACGCCACTATCATGATGATTGAAAATGCCGAAAAATTTGGCTTGGCTCAACTTCATCAGTTTCGAGGCCGAGTAGGTCGAGGGAAACAACAGTCTTATTGTCTTTTATTTACAGAATCAAATGATGCTTTATCTTTAAGGCGACTTAATGCTTTAGTAGAACTTGAAAGTGGGTTTAAATTGGCAGAAGTTGATTTAGAAATTCGGGGCCCAGGCGAAGTTTATGGAAAAGAACAACATGGAATTCCGGATTTTAAAGTAGCTGATCTTTTTAATCTTGCTTTAATTAAACAAGCCCGTGAAGAAGCCTATAGATTACTCAAAGAAAATTCAAATTTAGAAAAATACCCTTTACTTAGAGAAAAAATAAAAGAATACGATTTGATTATGGGAATTGATTAATCTGCCAGAGGCGGATAAATTCCAAATGACAAATCTCAAATCACAAATAAATTCCAAAAATTCAAATCTCAAATTTCAAAAATTTTTGGTCATTAGAATTTCGAAATTGTGATTTATTTGGAGCTTGATGCTTGGAATTTGAAATTTTAAAGGATAATTATGGTTAAAAAAGGAAAAAGTAAAAAAATAAATGATCAGATTAAAACTCACTTAGGAGTTTTCTTGCTAGTGGTGGTTTTTGTTGGGTTAGGGATATTTTTACTTGGTGAAGAAAAAACAGAAATTAAAATTTCCGGGCCAAAAGTTGAAAGCGAGATATTTAAGGAAGATGAAGAAGATGGAGAATATGAGGAAGCTGAGACTAAAGAAGTTCAAGAAGAAGGAATTAATATTAATACTGCTTCGGCTAAAGAATTAGAAAGTTTGCCCGGAATTGGCGAAGTCTTATCTCAAAGAATTGTCGACTATCGAGACACTTTTGGGGATTTTAAAAGTATTGATGAATTAAAAAATGTTGATGGGATTGGAGAGAAAAAATTTTTTGATATTGAAGATTTGGTGGTAGTAGAATGAAAAATATGGTGCCGAGGGGGAGACTCGAACTCCCAAGCCTTATTCAGGCACATGGTCCTAAGCCATGCGCGTATACCAATTCCGCCACCTCGGCAAAAACCTTTTATCAAGGCAATTTTAGCAGATTTTGAGTTTAAAAGCAACCTTATAAATTCCAGTCAGAAATTCTCAAAGAGTTTATGTTTTTGTTTCAGTCTTGACTTTTTTATAATTACGTGTTAAGATTAGCCATTACCAAAGATCGGTAATTATCTTATAAAGATGCCGCAATAGATTGTTCGTTTAAAATTATTTTAAAAATATAGAGCTATAGAAGGAGGAGTTTGATGTTCAAAGATTCAGAAAGGGAATTTATGTTTAGAGGCTTAGAACGAAATCTATTTGTAGAATCTTGGAGAGAAACTTGGTACTCCATAGGGAAAACACTTCTAAAGATTTATTGGTGTGTCATCCTGACGCTTGGCTTAGGTTATAATTTGTTTAATGGAGAGCTACAGAAAAGTTTGTCAGTGATGTCTAATATTACCTTTTGGATAGTAGTCCAGAACTTTTTTTTGTTAGTCATAGTTATTAGTGTATATTATGGATTGACTAAAATTTTCCCATTTCTTTGTTGGTCATGGTGGTTACTATTCAAGAAGGATACTCAAGCCTCTCATCCTCAAGTAAAAAACATAAATTTGATACCGTTGAAGATCAAATATTTCGGGTTAGTATTTTGTCTTATTCTTATTGTCAATCTACCGAAACTTGCCATGATAGAGGAAAAGTGGTTTCGTCTTGGAACCCAGAACTGGTTCGAGGGATTGTATATGAGTCTCTTCTTTGGGATTGTACATTGTTTGGTAGGAATTCCGATAGCTGCAGGACTGGCAATTACCTTTGCCGGTCTTTGGTTTACACATCAATACTTTATTGGAGGAATAGAACTTTCAGCACTACATCATACAACCTACAATCTTGTAGCCGTATCTATACTTTTTATCATTCTTATCCTGAAACACGTAGCTGATCTGATTAAACTAAATTTAGGAGAAACAGAAACACCACCTTCATAGAGCGGCGGCCTCAGTGGCCCTTGTAAATAAATTTTATTTGCAGGGGCCTTAATTTTAACCTTTTATCCCTCTTATGTTTGACATTTGGGAGGATTTTAATTTACTATATCTCTATTCAGTAAGAGTTGGAAAAATCTAGTTTAGTCGGTACTTTGAAAGGAGAGAAATAAAAAAATGGGGAAGTTAAAGTTTGATGATCTCAAAGAGTTATTACTCGATGTAAGAAAAAAATTTCCAGATAAGATAGACCGACAACATTTCTTTTATGACCTCAAAGCAAAATTAGGAGAACTTTGGAGAAACCGAGATACAAACAGTCAATACAAGGCTCAAGTGATCGATCTTCTTTTCCGCGCTATTCGTTTTACCAGACCAGAGGATTTGAAGGAAGTTAGTCAGATAAATAGTCTATTACGAGTAGTAGAAAAACTTAAGAAACCGGATATGACTCGGGATGAGGTCCGAGAGTGTGGTCGTATTCTCTGGAATAGTGGTTTCGAAACATTGCCGAAGACTTCTTTGACTTCGGGAAAAATGAAGACGGATTACTAATTTGCAACTTGACGTCTAAACAGGAGGTATTCTATGAGCGAAACTTTGTTTTGGAAGACATTCCGTCAAAAAAAGCCCATTATTGGCATGATTCATGTTTTTCAAGACCAATACGATAATCAGCTAAACCAAGCTTTAAAAGATCTAGACATATTACAACCCTTTATTGATGGAGTAATTGTTGAAAACTATGGCTGGGGATACGTTAATGCCAATTTAGCAACTGATGATGCTGTTGAGTTACTTACCAAAATTACCTATGAAGTGGTGAAAAAGGCAAAAATTCCAGTTGGAATTAACCTTCTTCCAAATGATTACGAGAAAAGTTTGTGTATTGCCCCAGGCCACAGGGGCGCAATTTATCCAGGTAGACCATATTACTGGAGATTTTGTAGGTTGTCAGTCGGTTGATCCAGAACATCTCCTTGCTTGTCGCAATAAATATTCTAGTATTGTAATTTTTGGCGGTATCCATCCGAAATACTACAGACTAAAAGAACTTTCTACACCAATTACTGAATCTGCTGCTAAAGCAGAGATTTTGGCGGATGCTGTAGTTGTGACTGGAGAATATACTGGAGGAGAAACAAGCCTCAAGGATCTTCGTTTAGTAAAGAAAGCCATTGTCGACCATCCTTTAATTGCTGGTAGTGGAGTAAATGTAAGAAATGTCCGAGCCCAACTGATCATTACTGATGGTGCGATTGTTGGTACTGCTTTTAAAAAGAAAGGAGTACAGCCGGGAGAACCGCCTGATGTTGAGCTGGTTGAAAAATTTATGGGAGAAGTAGAAAAAGTCCGAAATTTTTAGTCTTGTCAAAAAAAGGAGGGAATAGTGAGGAAGCCATATATTGGTATTACCGGTTTTATGAATCAAAATGAGGTTAAGGCTATTCTTAGTTTAATGACAAAGGATTCAAATCGCCTACTAATGGTTGGGATTCTGGTAAGTCAAAAAACTCTTGAGGGTCAGCAGAACCGATGGCCAGGGAGATATCCCAAGATAGAAAAAGTAGCAAAGATTTTTGTTAATCATCCCAAGGCATTTAATTTGATTCACTATAATACCAATGAACCTGATAAACTTTTTGAACAACTGATTGATCTTACTAGACTTGGCGGGCCTTATTTACATGGGGTTCAGCTCAATATTGTCTGGCCTTCACCTTCTGTAATAAAACAATATCACTTAAGATATCCTGATAAAAAGATAGTCCTGCAAGTAGGAGGACGGGCCTTTGGAATGATTGGGTATTCACCACAAAACCTAGCTAAAAAGGTTGCCGAGGAATACTCCGAGGTTATCGATTATATTTTACTAGATCCGAGTGGTGGTCGCGGACAAATGTTGGACCCAGAAGGTACTCGTATTTACCTAGAGGCACTTAAAGAGAAAAAACTCGATATTGGTCTTGGGGCAAGTGGTGGCCTAGGTCCATTTACTTTAGATCCACTTATAGGACCATTGGCAAAAGATTTCCTAGACCTGAGTACCGATGCTGAACACCAACTTCGGAATAAGAGGGACGACTCTTTAAATATTAATTTTGCCAAAACATATACTTGTAAGACCCTAAAGATGTTTTCTGGCTAAAAATTGTTATCTAAGGCGGCGGCCTTGATGGCCCTTGTGAATAAATTTTTTTGCAAGGGCCATAATTTTGTCTTTTTATTTCCCTTATGTTTGACATTTGGGAAGATTTAACATAATCTTTTTGTGTCAAGCCAAGAAAAGAAATAAGATTTAAGATTTATTCTAAGAGGTTGGCTTAATTTAAGGTAGTACTTTAACAAGAAAGGATGAGTAATATGTTGCAACTTTATAGAACTCCTGCTTTAAGTGAATCAGCGACAAAACAGATTATCTCTCATACAAAAAAGAGGCTCAGTTTAGACATTGGAGAGATTTTAACTGAGTGGTGTTTCTATGTCCAAACAACCAAAAAACTAACCCAAAACGAAAGACTTAAACTTAAGTGGCTTTTGGCTG
>CAYFWR010000012.1:0-14464 GCA_964346865.1 uncultured Candidatus Saccharibacteria bacterium | reverse complement strand
TTATGAAAAGACTTCTACTTCATACTTGTTGTGGGCCTTGTTCGACAGCGGTCTTTGAAGAGTTAAAAAACCAGTTTAGAGCAACTGGATTTTTTTATAATCCCAATATTTGGCCGAAAGAAGAGTGGGGGAGGCGAAAAGCAGCCTTGGGAAATTTTGCTAAAGATAAAAATTTTAAGATTGTTTATTTGGAAAGTAGTAAAGGGATCAAAGGTGATAGAGGTATCAAAGGTGACAAATGTGACAAAGGTGTCAGAGAGGACAAAAGAAGACAGAGACTGATTGAATTTGAATATCTTGGCAAAAAGGAGATTTGGAGGCCAGGGGAGTGCGAACAATGTTATAAAAATCGGCTTTCAAAAACCGCCGAGTATGCCTCAAAAAATAATTTTGACTATTTTACTACCACTCTTTTAATTAGTCCTTATCAAGGACAAGAAATTATTAAAAAAATCGGAGAAAATTTAGCTAAATATTTTAAAATCAAGTTTTACTATCAAGACTTTACTTCTTACTTTCACGAAAGTAAAATATTAAGTAAAGAGTTAGGCTTGTATCGACAAAAGTATTGTGGCTGCCAGAGGTCAATAAATAAAAGTAAATAGAAAATAGGGAATAGAGAATAGTTTTTGATAGTTGTTAGGTTTATAAGTTGCTAAGTTATTATGTTATTTAGTTATTAGGTTATTAAGTTGTTTAGTTAGCCAATAATGATTATTTTTCTTCTTATCTTTGGGCTTTTTCTTCTTTTTTACATTATTATCTCTTTTATGGCAGTTTTTGCCGCTGTAAGACACCGAATGCCGGATGATTTTAATATCCCGATGTCTTTTATTTTTATCTTTTTAAGTATGGCTATTTTGTGGGTGACCGGGATTTTTGTTAGTCGACTTGATTGGAGTCAGGGACTTGATATTTTTCGAAGTATCTTATAAACACTAAATTAACACGAATAATTCGCGGGGATACACTAATAATTTGAGAGGGGTAAAAAGATGATCAAAAAATTTTTTGAAACCCAAGAAGAAAGTGAGCAGGTAAAAATTATTATCCATAGACACTGGATGGCTTTATTTTGGCCAATATTTGTTGCTTTTTGGACTGTAGTCTTTGGGATTTTTGCTATTTTTACTCTGCCTCATTTTGCCTTAGTTTTAGTTGAGGGGGTTAATTTGAATCTTTATGTCTTATTTTTGAGTACTTGGTTTTTATCGGCTAATCTTTATTTTTTTGCTGGTTGGGTAGTTTTTTATCATAATGTTGGGATAGTTACAGACCAAAATTTAGTTGATATTGATCAACATAATCTTTTAAATAGAGAAATCTCCACTTTAAGCTTAAAAGATATTCAAGACGTTACTGCTTCTCGGAAAGGTTTTCTTCAGACCTATCTTAATTATGGCGATGTTTTGATTCAGACCGCAGGAACATTGCCTAACTTTGAATTTAAAAAAGTCCCAGATCCAGCCGGGTTTGCTAAAAAATTGTTAGATATTCAAGAAGCTTTTGTAAAAAGACAAAAAAGAATTCATCACAAATTATAGACTAGTATCCTAAAAAAGGATTGTCGCGGCCAAGCCCAGAGAAATCTAAGGGTAAGCCAGATTCTTTCCGGTCTTTTATTTTGTCGATAACTTCTTGTCTAAACTGAATGTCAGTATCCTTGAGCTCTTCTTTGCCTTGGTCTAAAATTTCAGCATCAGGCTCTTTATTGAAAAGAGCATAGACGCCATAAGTAATAACTAAAACCAAAAGGATAGCAGTAATTATGACTATTGGTCTGGCTGTCTTTTGTAATGATTTAGTTTTGGGTAATATTTTTTCTAACATCGATAATGCTGATTAATATTAAGGTTTAAGATAAATTACTAAATCTAAAATTGCCTCTACGGTCTGAGTTTGACTTGTATAATCAGGTTTTTTAATTTCTAAAATTTGTATATCAGCAAAGCGCTTTTCAGTTTCTAATTTAGAAAGAAGGGGGTAAAAATTAGAATAGTCTCCTTCTAAAGTAATTCTTATTGGTAACTTGTAGTAGTTTTCAACTTTTTTAGTTTGGCTAAACAACCAGTTTGTGATTTTCTCTTCAGTTTTCTTTTTAGTTTTTTCTTTAGTTCCTCCTTTGTCTTCTTCTGGATCAACCTCGAGTTTAATGATAGGTATATTATATTCCAAAGCTATTACTTCAAGACTATTTATAAATTGAGAAGCTTCTTTGGTAGTAGGAAGAGTTTTATCAAAATCATTAGAGCTTTTCTTGGCTTGCCCGTAGCGCTTTTTTAATTCAGAGAGAGCCTTGTTTTTTTCAGACAAAAACTGGAGATTGGCCTTTTCCTTTACTACCTCACTCGATAAATTATTTAAAATATCCCAAGCCGGTTTTAGCGCTAGAATCGGCAGGACCAAAAAGATAGCAATTAGAATATAGATTATTTTATTTATTTTTTTGGGGGTTAACTCTTTCATTTTAAGCCATCCTTTTCTATGGTTAGAAAGATGGTAAATTTTTCTTTTTGGGTTCTATCTCTATCAAAGACAATAGTTTCAATATCAACATAGCTAAAGTGAGGAGAATTTTCTAAGGCTTCTCTGAAGATAGCCACAGCTCTTTTAGTGTCTGCTAATCCAGTTATTTTGGCTCGCTGTGTATTGTCTTTAAAAACCTCAATGGAAGTAAGATTAGAGTTTGGTGGCATAAGAGAAGTAATTTCAGTTAGAATTTTTGAAAAGTATGGATAATTATCTTCAATTTTTCCGATTATCTCTAATCGCTCGCTTAATTTTTTAGCCTCTTTTTCTAAATCTCCATAAGATTTAATGTTTTCTTCCTCGTAGGCAACCTCTTTTTTTACAGAACTAAGATCGGTTGAAAGAAGTCTATATAAAGCAAAAAAGACCAGTACTAAAATTAAAAGGAAAACTAAGACAAGCCAAAGCCTTCGAATCGCTTTAATATTTTTTCTGCTATAATAGATGCCTTCTTTTAATTCTTGTGGTAAAAGGTTAATCGTAGCCATTTTCAATTCCTTTTAAAGCTAAGCCAATGGCAGTAGTATACTGTGAGGCAGTAGCTTTGGAAACTGGTTTTAAAGGATAAACTGAAATATTGACCCAAGGATTACCAAGTTCAATATTTAAATTTAGTTTTTTAGAAAGATACTCAGCTAGGCCAGAAAGAGGGGCGCTACCACCACAGAGAAGTCCCGATTCAATTTTAGCTGCCTTTTGACCTCGATTCTCATAATATTTAATAATTCGTTTGAGTTCACCTAAAATTAGCTCTAAGTCAGGTTCAATGGCAGAAAGAACTTTATTATTTTTTAGTCCGAATTCCTCTTTGATTTCCTCGGCTTCGTCTAAATTAACCCCAGCCTTTTTTGAAATTGAATTAGTAAAATTTTCTCCCCCAATCGGAGTGCTGCCAGTAATTCGAAGAACCCTGTCAAAGACAGCAACATTAGTAGTTTGACCGCCAACATCAATGATCAAAATAGATTTAGGCTCCTTTTTTTGACTTTTAACAATAGCTCTAGAAATAGCAATTAGGCTGGTTTCGATTGAAAAAGGCTCAAGCTCCAAAATTTGAAGAACTGAAAGGTATGAATTGATAATGCTTTTAGGAGCAGCCACCATCATTACATCTTTATAGCCGGCCTTGCCACTGATAGAATCGCCGATTATCTGCCAGGCGATATAAATGTCGGAAAAAGACATTGGGATTGATTGATCAGCTTCAAAGTTGATCGCTTCTTCTGTCTCTTTTTTAGATAGTTCTGGTAATTCTAAAATTCGGGTAAAGATCTTTGACTCTGGCACACAAAGATTAACTCTTTGGGCGGTGAATTTTCCCCATTTAGTATTGTTTAAAACATTTTTTATAGATTTCGCCATTATCCCAGGATCAGAAATAATTCCTTCGATAACAACATCTTTAGGAACCAGAGCACTACCATAACCAACTAACTTAACTAGTCTACCTTTCTTTTTTAATTGAATAAGTTTGGCTGAATTAGTACCAATATCCAGCCCTAAAATGTCTTTATGTTTGAAAAAGAGATCAGTTTTAAATTTAATTTTGCCCTCCTTTGATATTTTGAAAACTCCTTTTTTACCCCAAAAATCAGCAGATTTTTGGGGAGCCCCTAACAAAAAGTAGTTTTCGACGCTTTCTGTAAAATTAGGTTATTTTGATTTTAGGGAATCCCCAAGAAAGACCCTAAAATCAAAATGTTTATATTTTAAATATATCTCGCAAATTACTTTTCTTATCTTAGATGTTTATATAAATTGGCTACGAATATTTGTTTTGATTATAGCATAAGCTTGTTGAAACTACAAAATCTGGCTAATTTACATCCGTATTAATCTGTGTCATTATCTTTGTAAATCCGCAATTTAGTATACAATTTGCCAACTTTGAGCTCTCCAGATTCCTTCCGGGCCAGTTGAAAATATAGCTGAGGCAAGACCAGTATCATAAACAAGCTCCGCATTAGAATTCAAATCTAGACCTTTCGCTGTTATAGCAACAATGTCAGCATTGGAATTTATTTGAGCCGTCCCTCGTAAAGCATAATAAACTCCACCAATATCATTAGAATTAAGCTCTATTGCATTATCATTAATACTATCAGAAGCTAAAAGAATAAATCCTTTAGGATCGGTTAAGGTGCTGTGGATAACACAATTGGAGTTTATTCGGATAGTGCCATCGACAATAATTACAGTTCCAGTAGAAACAAAAATTTCATCAAGATAGATACTACTATTGGATTCTACTTCAAAATTTCCTGTCACATAAATAGGGCCAGTTAAAGTTAAAATAGTATTGCTTCTTATTGTAAAATTTCCCTCGATTTTACGAGGACCCAGAGTATGAGAGCCGGAACCTAACTCATAATTACCAATAATAGGATCGTTATGCATATTAGCCTGAGCTCTCCAGATCTCAGGATCAAAATCAGGCATTGGTTGCGACGGAGCCCCTGGGTTTTTGGTGCCGAGTACAGTGGGTTGAGGAGAAGAGATGGTCCCTACAGCATAGGCATCGCCGTCAATTCGGGAATTAGAATATCCAACGATATTTCCGTTTGAATAGACATTGCCATAGATTCTTGAGTTGGCATCCATTTCTAAACCCAATTCGCCAACTTGAACAGCATATTGAAAAGCAGTGCTGTAATACGCGGAAACATCAGCAATAATTACCTTTACAGTTCTCCTAACTTTATAATTGGTACTATTTGGAATGAATCCTGTGGAAATAATAATTTTTCCACTACTTCCATCTGTTACTGAGACAGAGAAGACACCCTCTCCTAATGGGGTATTGTTTTCTCCAGTATAGGAATCCCCATCGATTTTATTGAGTTCCCACATTGCTTTTTCAATACCAGCCTCAGCCAAATCAAGGGCAGCGATGCGGAGATACGATTGATGGATATTGATATAATTTCTAATAGCAAAAGAAATTAAGGCTAATCCTAAGGTTAAAACTACCAATAAAAGAAGAATTACACCGGCTATGGCTTGACCTTTTTCATTAAATTTTTTATTTTTTGGTTTCCTGTCCTTCATTATGTTTTTGAGTTAGCTATTTATTTCTTAGTTTAGACTTTGTAGTATTTGTTGAAGTTAAAAGTTTTTTTCCGGCAGTTGCTTGATTAGTTAAGGTTATTTCTACTTCACTAGCCGTAGCGAGATCTGGAGTATAATTAAAATTAATGGTGCAGTTTCCTAAAATATTTACCGGGCCAATACTTTCACGACTACTTGAAATATTGGCAATAACTATTTTTTGTAAGACGCCTCCGGAAAGAGTATAAATTATATAGTCTAAGACAAAGTTTTCACCGCTATAGATAATTTCTTGACTTGAATCAATGGCTGGGACAGACAAAATTAGAGTTGTACTACTAGAGGTATAGGTATCTTTAGTTGAAACAACAGCCGTAGCATCTCTGGTATCGGCGGCGATCTTTTCTAAAACTGTTTTATTGTCAGATTGAAGATTCGCTTTTTGGGCCTCAATTTGAGTATTTTTTAGACCGGTTACGTAAATAGTAACAGTAACCAACGAGACAATTGCTAAGATTGCAATGGAAACTAAAAGCTCAACCAGGGTAAAACCCAAAGTTGCAGATTGATGCGGATTTAAGACACGGATAAACATAGATCTTTGTTGCCATCCCTGCTTGTTTAGTTTTCCTGCTTTTTTGTGTGTCCCTCTTTGGTGGAATTTTGTATTTCTATAGTTCATTTTCTATTTATCCCATGTTTTGCGACATAAGTAGTAAAATTGATATTTTTTATCCCTCCTTCTTCTTGCCAGATGACTTGAGCTGTGATTTCTTTTATTTCGTCAACTTCTCCATCATCATCAATGTCATTATCGACCGTAATTGTGCCATATCCAGAAGGAATTTCGTCAACCACAAAACCCGAAGTGTATATAGAGCCAAAATCAGTATTTCTTAGAGTTTCGATCTCTTTTTGGGCCACCTGATAGGCAATTAGTTTGTTTTTTGCCTTCTTATTTAAAGCGATAGCTCGAATAAAAAGAGGGAAAATTCCAGAAGCAAGAACTCCCAGCATGACAATGACAATTATCATTTCAATAAAGCTAAAGCCCCTTTTTGAGTTATTTGATTGTAGTTTTAATTTCTGCATGTAAGCTTATAACAAATAACTGGTTTTTTAAAACTTTTATCCTCTGATATTATAACACTTATGTTAAAACAAAAACAGCCCCTATGTTTTGAGACTGTTTTTGTTTTGACATTATTGTTTATTAACAACTGTAAATACTCCAGCACTAACACCTGGACCTTTATCATTTTGATTTTCTAAGGTTGCCGATAAAGTATAAGTGATTGGTGGGGTTCCGGTAGGGGTATAAGTATAGCCTGCCCCTGATGATGGATCAGTTGGTACTGCGGTGAGATATGGTGGGGTGCCACCGGTTAAATCCGACAACGCAGCCGGATACTGACTGTTGTCCGTGAAATATTGTTCCAGAGCTGTTTGAATTTCTCTGATGTCGGCTTTTCTTTGGGCATCTCGCGCCTTCATTTGAGCACTTCGTCCGACTAATCCAACCACAATTACCACCAAGATCCCCATAATGACGATAACAATTAAGAGTTCAATTAAAGTAAACCCTCCTTGTCCTTTTAGTCTTTTTAACATTTTTCACCTCCTTTCTAAATGCGGATCAACGCGGATCCGCCTTTGGCGGTACGCTGATTGTCGCAGATTATTTTAATTCAATATTCTATTTATAAGCTTAAGAATTTTTAGTAAGGATGTCAAGTGGAATATAAATAAGGGATATTGTGGGGCATAAGGGAGTATAAGGAATAATAAGGGGAAAGTTATTTCCTGTCTTTCTCTTCTCCCTAATCCTCCTTTATATCCCGTAATTTCCCTTCGTTACTCCTTTATCCTTTTTATATCAAATTTGTTAACTGATAAATCGGGGTAATAATAGAGACGACAATAAACCCAACTCCGAATCCAATAAAAATAAGAATTAGTGGTTCAAGTAAAGAAGTTAAGTTGTTAATCATATTGTCAATTTCTTTATCGTAGAATTTAGAGACCTTAATAAGGATAGAATCTAAAGTTCCGGTTTCTTCACCAACAGCAACCATTTCCGAAACAATTGGTGGGAAATTTTTCGCTTTTTTTAAGGAAGCAGAGATATTGGCACCGTTTTTGACATCTTGGGCCATTTTTTCGATATCTTTTTTGTAAACTAAATTTGAAATAGAGTCATCTATAACATTTAAAGTATCTAATACCGAAATTCCACTAGCAAGGAGAGTTCCAAAAGTCCGAGTAAATCGAGCAATATTGGTTCTTCTGGACATTTTCCCAAAGACAGGAATGTGAAGAAGAGTCATATGGACTGCAAAACGGAATTTTTTATTTCTTTTTAAAATAAAGATAAAGGAATAAATCGAAACGGCACCCAAAATTAGAGTGTAGAGAATATAATCAGAAAATAGTTTAGAAACAAAAAGTAATAATTGGGTACTTGCGGGAAGAGGAGCATCTAATTCTTCAAACATTTCGGCAATTTTAGGAATTACTGAAGAAATCAAATAAGTTACAGCAGCAAACATAGCCAGAATTATTACTGCTGGATAAGTTAAAGCACTTCTGATTTTAGAAAAGAGGTCATGGTCTTTTTCAAGTTGGTCAGCCAATCTTTCTAGGACTTTATCCATCATTCCTCCAACTTCACCAGATTTGACCATACTGATATAAATTTTTGGGAAAACCTTAGGATGTTTTTCTAAAGCTCCTGAGAGAGATAATCCACCCTCAACTTCTTTAGTAATTTCGGTAATCACTTCTCTCATTTTTGTATTAGAAGTTTGTCTTTCTAAAATATGAAGAGATTGAGTTAGGGGGAGTCCAGCATTAATCATAGTCGAGAGTTGGCGAGTAAACATCATCTTTTCAATTAAAGGAACGCGGCCAATTGCTAATTTTTTCATATCAAGACTGAGTCCAGTTTGTTTACTAATAGTGATAGGAACTAAATTTTGGCTTGTTAAAATAGCAATAATAGCGTCTCGATTAGCAGCTTCAATCTTCCCCTTTTTTATAATTCCTTCTTTATTTTTGACAGTGTAGTTAAATATTGGCATGATAAAAAGTTAAAAATTTAAAATTAAAAGTTAAAAATGACAGTTTAAAATCTTAAAATTTTTTAATTCATTTTTCATTTTTATTCTTTAGTCACCCTTAGAACTTCTTCAATAGTTGTTACTCCCTCTAAAATTTTTAGAAAACCATCTTGTTTTATTGTTAACATCCCTTTAGATATAGCTTTAGCATTGATTTCTTCACTAGAAGCTCGGTTAATAATCATCTCACCAATTTCATCGTCGACTTCTAAGACTTCATAAATTCCAGTTCGGCCTAAGTATCCGGTTTTTTCGCATTTTTGACAGCCTGATCCTTTATAAAGAATAATTTTCTCTAAGTCTAAAAGTTCTTCTTTTTTCCCTTTACCTTCTTCTTTTACTAAGTTTTCAGCTTGCTCTTTGTCCTTTTCATTTATACCTCGATTAATGATAGTCGGGTCTTCAGCAATTTTCTCTAGAATAGTTTTTTTCTCTAAATTGCTTTTACTGGGACCAGGAATGACTTTGATACTAGATCCCTTTTGGTCTTTAACTTTGGTCTCAGTCTTTTTTTCGGGAAAGATGTTAATACTAAATTCTTTTTGAACATCAGCTAAAATCTTTTCATTTGGCGTATATTTTTCTTTACAATGGGGACAGATTTTTCTAACTAAGCGCTGGGCAACAACAGTATTAACAGTCGAAGCAATCAAAAAGGATTCGATCCCCATATCTAAAAGTCGGGGGAGAGAAGTGGCGGCGTCGTTGGTATGAAGGGTTGAAAGGACAATATGGCCAGTTAATGCAGCATGGATTGCCATTTCGGCGGTTTCGTTGTCTCGAATTTCTCCAACCATAATAATATCTGGATCTTGTCTCAGGAGAGCTCTAAGTCCATTGGCAAAAGTCATCCCGGTTTTGGGATTAACCTGAGTTTGATTGACTCCTTGAACTCGATATTCTACAGGATCCTCAATAGTTGAGATATTAACTCCGACTGTATTAAGAAGAGTTAAAATACTGTAAAGGGTAGTCGACTTTCCAGATCCAGTTGGGCCAGAAACTATAGTCATACCATGGGGTCTTTTAATATTTTTTTTAACAATCTCTAAAGCTCGGCCTTTAAAGCCAAGCTCCTCTAAAGTCTGAGCTTTAGTCGTTTCATCTAAAAGTCGCATTACTACCTTTTCACCATCAACTATTGGCAAAGTTGAAACTCGGACTGCCATATTTTTACCTGCAACCGTAATTTTAAAACGGCCATCTTGAGGAATTCGATGCTCATCAATTTTTAGATTAGAAAGAATTTTGACCCGTGAAACGATAGCCGAAATAATCTCTTTTGGTAATGACATTGTGTCTCTTAAGACCCCATCAATTCGGTATCTTACACGAACAAAATTTTCTCGAGGTTCAATATGGATATCAGAGGCGCGGGATTTTACAGCATATTCCATAATAATATTGACTGCTCGGGCAATCGGAGCTTCCTCAACAATTTCTTTTACTTCCTCGGTGGTAGCATCTTTGCTAAGCTCTTCTTTAGGAACAACTTCTTGGGTTTTCTTGATTGCTTGGCTGATCTCAATATTTAACCCACCTCGATATTGGTCTAAAACGAAGCTAATGTCAGAAGGAGTAGCTAAGTAGATTTTGGTTTGGTAACCACTTTGTTTTTCAATAAATTCAACAGCTTGGAAGTCTTCGGGATCAACCATAGCTAAAAGTTTTTTCCCACCTTCTTCTTCACCAAAGAATACTGCTTGGTATTTTCGAGCAATTCTTTCAGGTAGCTTCTGAAGAATATCTTTAGGAACCTGGACTTCATCTAAGTCGATTACAGGAATATTGATATATGAAGAATAGAGTTTATAAAGATCTTTTTCAGTGATCAGCCGGCGCTTAAGTAAAACTTGATCCAAAGAACTTTTGCTATCCTCAGCAATTTCAACTGCTTCTTTTAACTTTTGTGGCGAGACTAGGCCCGAGCCTTCGATTAGTTTTTTTAACTCATCTTTTTTGATTTTCATCAGAATTTCCTTTAATCTTTAAGATGTCTTTTCTATATTAAATTCTCGCTTTTTAAAGCGCCACTATTATTATAACTTAAGAATTTTAGATTTAAAAGATGAAAACTTATAATCTAGATTATTTTTTACCAGAAGAATTAGTTGCTCAAAAGTCAGTTTTACCTCGAGATCATTCTCGGCTAATGGTTTTAGACAGAGAAACTAAAAAAGTCGAGCACAGTTATTTTTATAATATTTTTAAATATCTCAGGCCAAACGATATTTTAGTTTTAAATAATACCAAGGTGATTCCAGCGCGACTTTGGGGTAAAACGCGGATAAACACTGATATAAACGCTGATCAACGCGGATTAGGAAGAAAAATAGAGGTTTTGCTTCTAAAAGTTGTCAATAGTAATACTTGGGAATGTCTTTTAGGAAGTAAAAAAAGAAAGGTTGGTCTAACTATTGATTTTGGAAATGGTTTAAAAAGTAAGATTACAGAAAAATTAGAAAATGGGATTTGGAAAGTTAGATTTAATTTAACTGGGAAGAAATTGAAAGAAAAAATCTATAAGTTAGGAGAGATGCCGACACCCCCATATATAAAGGTGTCAAAAGTATCAAAGGTAGCAAAAGATTATTACCAAACGGTTTATGCTAAACACGAAGGCTCAGTAGCAGCGCCAACGGCGGGATTTCATTTTACAAAAGAACTAATAAAAAAATTAAAAAAATTGGGGGTTCAATTTGAATTTATTACTCTTCATGTTGGTTTAGGAACCTTTTTGCCAATTAAAACTGAAAATATCAAAGATCATAGAATTCACAAAGAATACGCAGTTTTGACTAAAAAAGTGGCCGATCGGCTAAATCAAGCCAAAAAAGAAGGTCGAAGGATAATTGCGGTTGGGACTACTTCAACTCGAGTTTTAGAAGCAGCAGCAATAGATTCTCATCTAAAACCAATACAAAATTGGATTGATCTTTTTATCTATCCTGGCTATAAATTTAAATTTGTTGATGGACTAATTACTAATTTTCATTTGCCAAAGTCGACTCTTTTGGCTTTAGTTTACGCTTTTGGCGGGGAAAATTTTATAAGAAAAGCCTACAGACAAGCAATAAAAAAGAGATATCGTTTTTACAGTTTTGGTGATGTAATGCTAATTTTTTAGATGAAAAGAAGAATTTCAAGATTCTTGCACCAGAGGCGCAAGGTTCTTATAATAGATCTGTTGAAGTTTTTAAGATTTAAAATTGACTAAACTAAAAACACAACCAAAACAAATAATTTTATTATTTCTTCAGATTGGATTTTATGCCTTCTTCTTTTATTTTATTGCTGATGCTCTTTCTCGGAGTTGGAAAGATCTTCCGAAACATATCCATGAAATTAATTATTTTTACATTTTTGTTTCCCTTATTCTTTTTACCTTTAGCCTTTTTATTTTAAGCGATGGCTGGCTTCTGATTCTTAGAACTCTAAAAGAAAATCTACCCGCCAACAGACATTATTCAATTTATTTCTATCCTAAATTAACTACTTATGCTCCAGGAGGAATTTGGTTTATTTTAGGTCGGATCCACTTGGCAGAAAAGAGTGGAGTGCCCAAGATAAAAACTCTTGTTAGTTTGGGATTAGAACTTATTTTTGTTGTTGCTTCCGGGAATATCCTTTTTCTTTTTAGTCATTTTTATAATGGGAAATTTAATATTCTTTTAACCTTTTTTTCTTTATTCCTTTTTTTGTTATCAATTTTATTTTTATCACCTCCTGTTTTTAATGGAATTTTAAACTTTGTTCTTAAATTAGGAAGAGAAAAGCCCCTTGGTAAAAAAATTAAATTTAAAGAAATTTTGATTATTCTTCTTTTACATCTTTTATATTGGGTTTTAGGTGGAATTTCTTTTTATATTTTAATTCGGTCAATTTATTTTATTCCGCTTACTTTAAAGATGATTGTAACTCTTATAGGCATCTTTTCAGTCGCCTGGATAGTGGGGATTTTAGTTCCTTTTGTCGCTGGTGGTTTGGGGGTGACAGAAGTTATAATGTTAGGACTTCTCTCGGTTATTTTCCCCTTGTCAATTGCCAGCTTGGTACCAATTTTAAATCGAGTAGTTAGTATTATCTCAGATGTAACTTCAGTAGCCTTAGTTTGGGTTTATAATCGTTTTAGTTCTACATGATAAAGAGACTTTTTATTGCAATATTTTTTATAGCCCAAATATTTTTTGGCTTGTTTTTTCTATTAGTTACTTCAACAAAAATAAAGGCTGATTCACCTTCCATTATTATAAATGAGCTTTTTCCTGATCCAGCTAGTCCTCAAACCGATTCCCAAGACGAATTTATTGAGCTTTATAACCCTAATGACTTTCCTGTTGATATCAGCGAATGGGTTCTTAAGGATAATTTTGTTGGAAAGCCAGTTCATAATTTTACTATTTCTTTTGGTACCACAATAGAACCTTATGGGTTCAGAGTTTTTTATAGCCACGAAACTCCTATTTCTTTAAATAATGATGGAGATATAGTTGAGCTCTATAACTCTTCCGGGGAATTAATAGACAACTCAGAAAGTTATAACAAAGCTAAAACTGGACAAAGTTATTCCTTTGATGGAGGGAGCTGGTTTTGGACAGAGACGCCAACACCTGAGACCCAGAATATAATTGATGATTTTCCAAACAAAGAAGAACCAGGGGATTCTTTACCTTCATTTAGTTCGAATGAAATTATTATTAATGAACTTCTTCCTAACCCCGCTGCTCCCCAAACCGATTCTAAAGATGAGTTTATTGAGCTTAGAAACCCCAATGGTTTTACAGTTGATTTAGGTAATTGGGTAGTTCAAGATACAATCGGTTCAGTTAAAAAATATACTTTTCCAGCTGGAACCAGTATTGGTGCTTTCGGCTACCTTGTTTTATATAGTCGAGATTCCCGTATTGCTTTAAATAATAGTGGCGACTTGGTTTCTCTTTTTGATCCAAGTGGAGGGCTGGTAAATAGTACTGAAGACTATGGCAAGGCTCAGGCAGGTTGGAGTTTTTCTTTTGATGGGGAATACTGGAGCTGGAGCGAAACTCCGACTCCAGGGGCGGATAATATTATTTCAGAAGAAGTGATATCAGAAGAGACTAAAAAATCTTCTGGTTCTGCCACAAAAAAGAAAAGCAAAAGGGCTTATCAACCAAAGTTATCATCTAAAAAATATTCATTTAAGGATTCGGATGAAAAAGAAGTTTTAGGAATAAGTTCTGGATTAGTTGATAATGCCCCTGATGTTTTACTAGCCGGAGAAAATAACCGATCTATAGGAATTATCTTTATAATTTTTGGAGGGATAATCGGAATAGGTTATATTTTATATTTAAATAAGAATCAGATTTATGAAAAACTTAGTTTTTTTAAGCAAGAGTCCAAATAAAACCAGACAATTAGGTGGAAAATTGGGTCGACTTCTTTTGGGAGGCGAGATTATTGCTTTGGAAGGAGATTTGGGTGGCGGTAAAACTCTTTTTACCAAAGGAATTGCTTGTGGTTTAGGGATAAAAAGAGAAATTACCAGTCCCAGTTTTGTGGTGATGAAAAAGTACCCAGCTTTTAAATTGTTCTTGTATCATTTTGATTTTTATCGAATTGACAATCCAGCTGATGTGGTTGGTTGGGAGTTAAAAGAAGCAATAGCTGACAAAAAATCTATTATTGTTATTGAATGGGGTCAAAAAATTGAGAAGATTTTACCAAAAGAAAGGTTAGAGATAGTTTTTGGATATGTTGGCAAGAGTAGCCGGAAGTTGATTTTTAAG
>CAYFWR010000011.1:0-15500 GCA_964346865.1 uncultured Candidatus Saccharibacteria bacterium | reverse complement strand
ATTAATTAAGAGACTTTATAAATTTAAATAACAAATATCCTACTTCTGATCTTAATTTTTCAAGTTTGTTATAATTCTCTTGACTTAGATATCCTAAATCTCGAGCTAATTCCAAGTAATATTCCACTTCTGTTAAAGAACCAATGGCAATGTTTAAAAATTGCTTGAATTCTTTTTTAGAAGACCTGGCATGTCCCTCAACAATATTAGCTGGTACCGAAGTAGTCGCTCTTCTAAGTTGAGAAGTGAGGCTGTAAATCTCTTCCTTAGGAAAATCTTTTGTTATTTTGTAAATCTGTAAAGCTAATTCATGTGACTTTTCCCAAATCAAAAGCTTATGGTAAGATTTATTATCTCCCATTTATATCTCTGTTACCTCTGTAACATCTGTTACTTTTGTCACCCTTTAAAGCCCTCCACTTTAATAAGTGAAACAACATAACAATTATAAAACAACTATAATATAACACAAGAACTTTAGTTAATGCAAGTACTTTTTTAAAAAAATAATTTCTTAACTCAATGATCGAAGTATCACCTTTATCAATTTTATTATAGTATAACCATATAATTATTATAAATCTTTATCCAATCTTCTAAAGAAAGTTCTTCGGCGCGTTGGGTTAGTTTGATATTAGATTTTTTTAAGAGCTTGGCAATTTCTTCTTTTGACATCCGCAATCCGCCAGAAAGCGAATTAATAAGTTGCTTTCGTTTTTCGCCAAACCCCGCCTTAACAATTCTGAAAAACAACTTTTCATCCCTTACCTCTGCTGCTTTTGCCACCTTTGTCACCTCTGCCACCTTTAAAATCGCTGAATTCACCTCCGGCTTAGGCCAAAAAGAAGTATTTTTTACGAATCGGATTATTTTGGGCTTGGCATAAAACTGAACTGAAACCGCCAAAAGATTCATATTAGGCGGCTTAGCGCAAATCCTTTTGGCAACCTCTTTTTGTACCATTAAAACCATTTCGATTGGCTTTTTTTCTGTCTCTAAAAACTTTCTTATTACAGCAGACGTAATATTATAAGGAAGATTAGAAACAACTTTGTAGTTTGAAGCCTTGGGCTTTGGGCCTTGAGCTCTAAGCTCTAAGCTCTTAGCTCTTAGCTCATTTATATTCCATTTCAAAATATCTTCGTTTATTATCTCCAAATTCCCAAATTCTCCACATGTTTCCTTTAAAATTTGAATAAATCTTTTATCCAACTCAATGGAAATTACGTAACCAGCCTCCTTGCATAGCTCTTGAGTAAGAACTCCGACGCCGGGCCCAACCTCCAAAACCAAATCTTCTTTAGATAAATTAGTCGTCCTAACAATATCTTCTAAAGCTTGTTTATCTATTAAAAAATTTTGGCCTAATGACTTTTTCGCCCAAACATTGTGCTTTTTTAAAAGTGAGCTAATTGTATTTTTGTTGGTCAAATCCATTTTACTTCCTTGCCAAGGGTCTGTCCCTTGTCAAACTTGGTAAAATTAATCTAGCGCTAAATCTCCCAAAATCTCTTTTGAGTCTCCTTTATACTTCTCAACAAAGTCCTGATAAGAAGAAAGATCATACCTCTCTAATTTAATATTTGAGTCCTTTCCAAAGAAACTAAGTATAAACTCCGGATTCACCCATCGGGTATTCTTTTTATCAAGATAATTCTGATAACTCGAGTAGCTATATCCTACTAACTTGCCAAGGGACAGACCCTTGGCAACAGGGTTTAGATGAATGTATCGAGATAGATGTAAAAGATAAGAATCATCTTTCACTAAAACTGCTTTATATCTTCCTTGAAATAGAGTACCTACTCTTTCATACTTATTGTTAAAATACATAGAAAAATTAGTGACAACACATTTCATAAACTCAGCAATATCCCTTTCGCCTATTTGCTTTATAAGTAAATGAAAATGATTAGGCATTAAACAATAACACAACAAGTCAATTTTCTTATAAAAGTTCTTTCTTGAAAGATACTTTCTTTTCTGAGGATCTAGATTTTTTAAGTTTTCCGGATTATCCAAATACAACTTGAGGAAAAACAAAAAAACGCTGTAATCCTGATTATCAAGAAAAATATCTTCTTTATTAATCCCGCGATTGTAGATATGGTAAACTCCCCCTTCGACATATTGCTTGATTATATTTTTACTAGGCATAATTCTATTGTATTACAAGGGACAGACCCTTGGCAAGTTGCCAAGGGTCTGTCCCCTTCTTCTTTAGAAATCACCTTTTATAACCCTATGAGCAGCCCCAGCCGGACCAACCAGAAACCGAAACTTTCCAGGCAGTGACATAAATCTGAGCTGTTGGATCGTAGATATTAGCTCCAGCCCAACCAGCCGCCGCCGAAGCTCCGTGCCAGGTTGAAGGCAAATATTGGAAAAGGCCATGATACATTCCATTATAGCTGACTCGATTAGGATTCCCCCCACTTTCACATATCATTACTTGATACATTCTATTCGGGTCAACACCGTACTTAGCCGCTGCCGCCACAATAATATCCCACAATCCTGAAGAATCATAGGGCTTTACTCCTTTTATCACTATTTTATTTATAACTGAAGTTAAAATCTTTTCAGTCAAAACCATCCGTGTCGCCTCGACACCGTTCTCATAAGTTATTTTATAGGTCACCTCTTTTTCACCGTTACTTCCTTCGGTTTCAACCCAACTATTCCCAACATAGGTATTTACGTCATTTCTATATTCAGTATAAAAATGAATGGTTTCTTTGACAGTTGTCTCCACTTCTTTAACTCGAGTAATAGTCACGGTCGTTCCTGAGGTAACCAAACTCTCTTTTGGCGGTTCAATCCGATCTTTTTCTCCTAGGCTAACTTCTTTTTCTTTTAAAACTTCGCCAACTGTCTTAGTCCAACTCCGAAATTCCAAAGTTTCTCCATCAACATTAATAAAAATTACTGGGGCTCGTTCGATAATTATCTTAGGACCTACTATTTTTTCAGTCAAAAAGTCAGTAACCAATTCAAAAGTAATAATATCTTCTGGATAAACTTTGATATTTAGCTGATTTAAGATTTTTAATGGATCTTCGTGGCCACTCCTGTATGAAGTAGAAACTCCATTGTCAACCACTAAAACTGGAAGCCAACGCTTTACTAAAACTTTTAATTCGCCACCAGTAAGTTTACTTTCCCGATCTGGTTCAGTGACATCAAATTCTTCTAAGTTAATTCCTTCACTAATTAAAGCTTCCCCTACTGTACCTTTGGTAGTTACAAATTCTTTATTTTGATCATCAAAAAACACGTTGAGTGCGGTTTCAACGTGAGTAACAACATTACTACTTTGGTTTAAAGCAACAAGACTTCCAGAGCTAACAACCGGGACTAGAATCAGACTTAAGACAGTAACGCTTTTTTTATGATGAAGATTAATCTTTCGGCAAAACTCAGGATAAAATTTTTTGAGTAGAGAGATGATGCGGCTTAAAATAAACACCTCCTAATTTAATAACCCAAAAATGATTTTGGGATTCCTCAATTTCTTATCAAAGCTGAGGATTTTCGGATTTGTGTCTATTTTTGTTTTTCCACCTTACAGCCAACCATTTTACCACCAAAAAATTCCTTGTCAAGCCCCTAAAGTCCGCAGAAGAAAGCCAAAAAACTAATGTTTTGAACCTAAAAAAATTAAAAATTCTAAACTCTAATATCTTCTGTTATAGGCTTCAGCCATAGGCTGATCCGCCTCTGGTGGAGATCCGCCTTTGATGGAAAATCCCAAACATCAAGCTCTAAATGTATCCCAATCAACCAATTAGCCAATAAACCTATTAACCTATCTTTTCAATCGGGGCATAAGTTAAAGACAATCTTTTGACCCCTAACTTCGGGAAGTCGACTTCAATTTCATCATCATCAATGCTAACAACTCTTCCCATTCCAAATTGAAGATGTCGGATTCGATCACCCACACTAAGATCAACCTGAGGCAATTCTTCTACAAAACTATCTTCACCAGAAGTAGGCGGCAAATCGCGAGCCACCAAACTCTCGGGAATATCTAAAATAAACCTCGAAGGAATATTATTTTGAATACCACCAAAAATTAAGCGAGAAGTAGCGTAAGTTAGATAAACTTTTTCTTTAGCTCGAGTAACTCCTACATAACACAATCGCCGCTCTTCTTCTAATTCGGCGGGCTCAAGTAGGCTTCGGGAATGAGGAAAGAGTCCTTCTTCCATTCCAACTAAAAAGACCACTTTAAACTCCAAACCCTTAGCCGAATGAAGGGTCATAAGAGTTACTGCCTCGGAATCTTGATTGTAATTATCTAAATCAGTTATCAAAGCAATCTCTTCTAAAAAGATTTCTAAATTAAAATCGGCTCGGAGTTCTTGGTAATGATAAGCAACTGATAAAAGCTCTTGTAAATTAAGAATCCGTTCCTCAGAGTCCATAGTGCCAGATTCAAGATAATCAAGATAGCCGGTTTTTTTGATAACCAAATCAATAAGTTCGGGAACGCTTAGATTTTTACCTTCTTTTTCAAAAAATTTAATTAGTTTATAAAAATCCAAAAGGCCCCTTTTTGCTTTTGGTGTTAAACCTTTTATTTCTTCTAATTTTTTTAAGGCCTCTTTAATTTTTAAATGCTTATTTTTGGAAAAGTTTAAAATTAATTCTAAGGTTTTTGCTCCCAATCCTCGTGGTGGGACATTGATAATTCGTTTAAAACTTATAACATCATTTTCGGCCGCCACAAAACGAAGATAAGCTAAAATATCTTTAACTTCTTTTCTTTCATAAAATCGGACGCCACCAACGATTTTATATGGGATTTTATATTTTAAAAATATTTCTTCTAAGGCTCGTGACTGGGCGTTGGTTCGATACAAGACAACAAAATCTTTGTAAGAATAACAACCTCTCCCTTTATTACCCCTTACTACCCCTTCTATCCCCTCATTCTCCCTAATTAAATGATTTATCTGAGAAACCACAAAAATCCCTTCGGTTTCACCGCTTTCTAATTCCGAAATCACCACCGGATCCCCCTTTACATTTTTGGTCCAAAGATTTTTTTCGCTTCGATTGACATTTTTGGTAATAATTTCAGAAGCCACTTCTAAAATTATTTGGGTCGAGCGATAATTCTCTTCTAATTTGATAATTTTGGCTTCGGGATAGTCTTTTTCAAAATCCAAAATGTTTTGGAAATTAGCTCCCCTAAAGCTGTAAATCGATTGCCAGTCATCTCCGACAACACAGATATTTCGGTATTTTTTGGCCAAAAGATTGGCCCAAACATACTGGGCATGATTAGTGTCTTGATATTCGTCAATTAAAATATAGCGGAAAATTTTCTGGTATTTTGCCAAAATTTTGGGATATTTCTGAAATAACTCGACGCATTTTTTTATTAAGTCATCAAAATCCAAAGCTTGGTGTTTCTCTAAAAGCTTTTGATAACGAAAATAGACTTTGGAGACTATCTCGCCAAAATTCCCCGAAGCTAACCCGGTATATTTTTTAGGACCAATTAGTTCTCCTTTGGCCGAAGAAATATAAGAAAGAATAGCGGCTGGATTATATTTTTTGGGATCAATTTCAATATCTTTCATCGCTTCTTTTATCAAGCTGATCTGATCGGCTTCATCATAGATAAGAAAGTTTGACTTGTAGTTTAAATGAACAATTTCTTTGCGCAAAATCCTCACACAAATAGAGTGAAAAGTGCCGAGGAAGGGCATAATGGCTTTCGGACTTCGGACTTCGGACTTCGGCTTATTAAGAAGATTTGTGACGCGTTGGGCCATCTCCTCGGCGGCTTTGTTGGTAAAAGTCACTGCCAAAATATTAAAAGGACTGACCTTTTTTTCTTTTAAAAGATAAGCGATTCGATGGGCAATTACTCGAGTTTTACCGCTCCCCGGTCCCGCCAAGACCAAAACCGGCCCTTCGGTAGTCATGACTGCTTCTATTTGTTTTTCATTTAAATTATCCAAAATTCCCATAATTAAAGTTCCACGGTCCCGATGATTTCATTAATATTCTTTAAAAATTAGGAAATCGGGATCCCGAACTTGCTTCGGGACCTCTTTCTGAGCACTATTAAGTCCTTCAAAAATATTTTTCACGAAACTATTATATCGCGAATTGATGTGAGATAGAAGAAAAGGAAAATAAAAAGACAATCTCCATAAGCCGAAGACTGTCTTTTTAATCAATTAGACTAAAACCCCATTCACGCCCTAACTTTTCTCTTCCTAATGATCACAAAAGCAACTATTAGAGAAATTACTAATAGTCCAACAGCAATAATGATAAGTCTGTAATCTTTGAAGAATTGAAGAGCTCTGTCTTTGTAAGAATATGGAAGAGTTAGGACTTCAAATTCATAGGAAGCTTCTTTTTGGATTTTGGGTTCTACAGTAAGGGTATATTTTTTATCTTTAGTATAGAAACTTAGACTATCATCTTTTATAATTAGGTCTTCTTTAGCTACTTCTTTTCCTTTTGAATCTATTACAGTAAAGCTTAACTCTTCTTCTTTATCAGAGGTTAAGGCAATATTGACAAATCCAGGAGTATCTACGGTTAGAATATAACTACTTGTTCCTGATCCGCTATGTTTCTTAGGAGGTTTCCCTCTACCAATCTGATTAAGAACAGATACAGTGATTGTAGTCTCTTTAGTTAAATTAGAAGTATCATGGGCTTTGGCTTTGATGGTATGAGAACCATTAGAGACTGTCTTTGAATCCCACTTAAAGGTATAGTAACCCTTTCTGTTTATAGTGGTTTGGGTATCAATTAGACTACCATCAATATAGAACTCGACTTTAGAGATGGCTATATTATCAATAGCACTGGCTGAGATATTAACTCTTCTAGAAATAGTTTCTCCACCTGAAGGACTAATAATAGAGACGGAAGGAGGAATGGTATCTTCTGGGGGAGAAGAGGGAGAAGGAGTAATTATTGGTGGAGTAGTAGAGGTAGGACTAGGGGATGGTGAAGGACTTGGTGAAGGTGACAAGGATGGTGAAGGTGTTGGAGATGGGGACGGAGAAGGTGATGGACTGGGAGATGATTCCAAAATCAATCTACCGGTTCTTGCTGGATCATGACCAAACATTGGCCATTCGTTTGCTGTTGTAGTTTCTATATTGTCGAACATCTCCCAGAGATAAGCGATCATATCTCCGACACCTAGATTATTATTCCCTTCAACAATCGCAAACTCCATCTTACCATTGCTATCTGTGTCAGTAAAAATTCCTGGAGACCAAAAATTTCTCAGAGTAGAAAAGTTTTTCTGCCAATAAATTCCATCATCACTTTTTACAATCTTAATTGGGCCATTAACTTTAATGGTCGAAAATTCCATTTTACCATCGCCATCAACATCAGAAATTGCGGGATTTTGATCTGACGGATGAGAAAAACCTTTTATAGCTCCATTATCAATTGATATAAGTGTACTAAGTCCTAGGAAAACCTCATCTTTCCCATCATTATCAACATCGACAAGAGAAGGAGTGTTTAAATTACTAGCGTTATTATTTATATAACCTGCCACTATTGGCCAGCCGGGAGTAACCGATCCATCTTTTCTTAGGGAATAAACTATACTTCTACAACCACCACAATCTCCAATATTTCCAATAGCAATAATCTCGAGGCTACCATCGCCATCTACATCTCCACTAGCAAGAACATTACGGAAAATGACTGCTTTATCTCCATACAATGGTGCCGTAAATGGCCAACCAAGCAGTACTTCTCCATTATTATTAATCAGATAAATTTTATTATCGTAACCAAAAGCAATTTCTGGACTGTTGTCTCGATCTAAATCAGCAATCACAGGAGCTGATATCCCTAGAGTTTTATATTCAATCGGAAGGGTTTTTGGGAAACCGGTAAGTTCGCTGCCGTCTAAATGATAAGCATGAATCCTGCTTTTGGGATAAATATCTTGAACATAATCTTCTACAACTACCAATTCCTTTACTCCATCATTGTCTAAATCAAAGATGGTGGGCGTGGCATCTTTTGGAAATCTAAGCAAAGGATTTGGCCAACCTGGATAGGGAGTCCCATCACTCCGGTAAATATAAATCCTTCTTCCAACAGAAAATATTTGAATTTTTGTATCAGTGACTAAAGAGCTTACCACAATTTCTTTCTTCCCATCATTATCTAAATCAGCTACATTAGGCGGTCTATCAAAAAATTCAATATTCGTAGAGGGTACAGTAACTGGAAAGTTTGGGAAATTACTTCCATCTTTCCTAAAAACATTTATTCTGTTTGACCCCAAAATAATTATTTCTTTTATATTATCGCCATCTATATCAGCGGCGGTCGGAACAGCGTAACAAATTATACTATTTGGACAATTTTCCCCGTTAATAAACTTTGGCCAACCGTTGACTAAAAACTTATCTACTGTCACTGTTGAGAAACATTGTGAAGTCATATTATTAGTGGTAGTCAAGACCAGCCGCAAAGTATAAACTTGTCCATCAATCAAATTTGAGGTATCCCATGTCCCAAGAAAATCATTTTTGACTGGTTGACTACCATTATTAAAAAGGGTAATACCTTCGTCTGACCAAGAAACAGGAGAATCTCCAGTCCCCCATTCAATTTTGTAATTTGCAAAAATAAGTCCGTTTTTAGCATCAGCTGAGCCAGCAATGTCTATAATCCCTAAAGAAACAAAACCATTATTTGGAGATGTAATTTGGGCGTCAAAATTATCTACTTCTATATCATGTATCTGAAATTGATAACTCTTACCTTGGGTATTGGTGACAGTAAGTCTAAAAATAGATAAACCATCATTTAATTTTGTAGTATCAACTGTAGCTAAAGTGCCGTTTATTATCTGGGTGGTTGAATTTGCTACGGTAGTCCAATCTAAAGGCGATCTCCCTAACCCTACTTCTATCTTATAACTACTGAAGTCCGACCCAGCTACACTCCCTAAAATCTGTAAACTATTACCAAAAACTACCGTTCTATTTTTTAAATTTGTAATAATAGGAGTAAGAGGTTTTTTTGTAGAAATGACCATTGAATCAGCAATATTAATTCGACCATACCCAAAATCTCGATCTTTTCCGACAACTCCTAAATCATTAGCGCCCTGACGAATAATTTGACGGATTTCTTCATTAGTTAGCGAAGGATTTTTAGCTAAAAGTAAGGCAGCAAGACCAGCAACGTGCGGAGTGGCCATAGAGGTCCCGGAAACTCTACAATAATTACTACCAACAGTTCTTGTAGCTGTACACATGGGATTAACTGATGCTCTTGTTGAGAGAACATCAACCCCCGGAGCAGAAACATCAATTCTTTCTCCCCAGTTAGAAAAAGAAGCCTTAAGATCATTAGGATCAGAAGCAGCAACAGTAACTGCATATGCAGCCGAAGCTGGAGAAAAATCTAAGGCATCAGCATTAGAGTTACCAGCTGCCACAACTGTAACCATTCCTTTTTGATGCTCGTAAGCTACCGCATCATCCATAGCTGTACTATTACAATTACAGCCCCAGCTATTTGAAGAGACGCGGGCCCCCATATCAGCAGCATATTGAAGAGCTTTTATACCATTAATAAGACTACCAGAACCACCAGCATTAAGAAATTTGAGAGCCATAATGTTACTGGCCCAGTTTACACCCACTACCCCAACACCATTATTCCCTACCCCAGCAATGGTTCCGGACACATGAGTACCATGACCATGGTCGTCCATAGGATCACTATCCTTATTAGCCCAATCCCAGCCGTAGTAATCATCAATATACCCATTATTATCGTCATCAATATTATTTCCAGGAATTTCTTCGGTATTAACCCACATATTTTCACTGAGGTCTTCGTGATTACGATCTACCCCCGTATCTATAACCGCAACAACTACTGATGTCGACCCAGTTGTCTGATCCCAAGCTAATTCAGCATTGGTTTTTTTGAGTCCCCACAAATCCGGATAGCTTTGGCCCCAAGTGCCCGAAGAAGAAAAATAAGGATCATTAGGGACTAATTGAGCTTCCATGATGTAGTTTGGTTCAGCAACTTCAATATTAGAATCAGATTTGTATTGTTTGATAAGTCCTTTAAGCATTCCTGTTGTCATCTCAAGATTTTCTTTTATAACATCCTCTTCAAAAATAGCTATCTGATCTTCATCGGATAATATTTTTTCTTCAAAAGGAAAAGTTAGAAGATAATAATCAAAAATGGCTGCATCAGCTTGAGACTTTTTTGATAATTTAGCTACCTTTTCTATCTTCTTGGTCTTAAATTTTTTATTAAGAGTATTAAAAGATTCTATACCAGAGTCTTCTGGATTGAGGGTGTCTTCTTTGGTAACCTTTAACTTATTTTTAGATTCTTTTTTAAATTTAACAATGATTTGATTAGAAACAAATTTAGCCTCTTTTGTTGATGCTTTGAGTTCAGGAGGTGAAAACTTGGGGGTAGCAAGCGATCTAAAGATCAGATAAATTCCCCCAACAGTTAAGCTGAGAGCTAAAAATAGGACTAGGGTTTTTGAAAAAGGAGGTTTTCTTTTTATTATAGGACTAAAGAATTGTTTAACTTTTTCTTTCATTTAAAAAATTCTTATGCTTTTAATACTATTATATATCTCCCATAAATAAAAGTCAAATAGAAAGACCATGTTCCTCCGCAATTTCTTCAGTGGCAAAAAATTTTCTAATTTTTCTTAAAACAAAAATCGCTAGATAAAAAACCAAATACCAATATAAAAACACAGCAGAGTAAAAAATAATTATCTGGTATTTAATTTTATATCCCAAAAGTCCAAGGTCTGCATCAAAACTATCAGATCTTAGAAAGGCGAGCCACAAACTCTCAAGAATAAAAAAGGAGTAATAAATTAAAACAAAGAGTAAAACAAAAGGTAAGATAACTAAAAAATGGATACTCATTCGGCTTAAGAACTTAATCTCTCGTTTAACTAAATCCTCAATATTACCATCTTCATTTTTATAAAGAACTTTAATAACAAAGAAGTTATAAATGTCAGTGTATAAAAGTCTAAAGAGCCAAAAAGTTGAATAAGCCAAAATAGCAATTGTAAACCAAAAACAAAAGAGAACAAAAAGTCGCAGGTAGACATTGCCTAAATCAACAAATCCTTTATACTGCCCAGAAATAATAAACTTCCAGGTCAGTCCAAAGTAAAAAGAGAGATAGTGTTGGATATGAAGATAGACAAAAAAAGTAAAAAATAAAGCTAAGACAATCCTTAGTTTTGTAAATCTAGGGGCTTTTTTTGAATTTTCTTTGATCATTTTTCTTTGGATGATGACTTTGGTCTTTCCCTGCGAGAAACTAAAATCGCACAATCCGGACAAGTAACTTCGCAAATCCGGCAAGAAGTACAATGATCGATATCACATTTGACGGCTGGGGTTCCATAGTAACCTACGTCTTCCTTACTAAATCCCAAACAAGCTCGAGGACACTTTTCAATACAAAGTCCACAGCCTTTGCAAAGACCTAAGAAATTAGTCCAGCTTCTCTCGTTATTTTTATAAGTTTTTGGCTTAAAATCCATTTTTTATGTTTCAAATGTGATAACCTTTGGGTTGTGAAAATGTATTAAATCTTGATACCTTTGACACTTTTACCACCTCTGTCACTTTTGTCACTTCCTTAGTGCTTCTTTAGTTAATTTAATCCCTAAACCCAAGGCTCTTTGATTAAGTTTAAAAATTTCAGGATCTTTTTTAATTTTATCTTTAAAAATTTCTTTCAGGGCTTGCTCGATCGATTCTTTTTTGACAACTTTTGTTTCTTCCAGTAGCCCGCCTAAAACAACAGTGTTAAAAACTCGAGGGCTTAAATCTTTTTTAGCATAATAAGTTGCCGGAATAGCAATCTTTTTGCATTTAAGATGAGACAAGACACCAGTATGAACTAAGGTTTTATCAAAAGAATAAATAGTATCTTTGGTGACATAACGATCGACTCGCCTAACGGCTCTTTCGCATAAAACTACCAAAATATCAGCTTTATCAAATTTTGGAAAACCAATTGAGCAATGGCAATATTTTGAATTCTCCTTACAAAGACAGATCTGAATAAAAGCTAAAGAAACTCCTCCGCGCTGTTCGACTCCATAATTAGGGATGTACAAAGCCTGTTTCTTATCATAATAAGCCGCCATTACCAAAGCTCTGGCAATGCTTTGCACTCCCTGTCCCCCTTCTCCAGCAATAATGATGTGTAAAGGCTTATTCATCCCTACTACTAATTACGAATTGATACGAATTTACAAATATCTCAATAATTTTAATGTCTAATTGCTCTAATTTCTAATCAAATCCCAAAGTTAAAATGTCTAATGTCTAAAAATATTTGGTTCATTTGGTAATTGGGAATTGGGATTTTATTAGGTCAATTAGGAATTAGGTTAATTGGTCATTTAATATTTATGTCTTTCATCTGTGTTTTTAATCTTTGGTTTTTGGTCTTTAATCTTTTTTACCTTATTTCTCCTACCTGAAAATATTGATTCATTTTACTGATAAATTCGATACAGCCCTTAGCATCTTTTTTCCAATTTACCGGGCAATAAGATAAGGCTTCGACAAAAGAAAAACCTTTCCCTTCTATCTGGTGAAGAAGGGCTCTCTGTATAAAATCTTTAAGTTGGCCCGGCATGGCTACCGAACCTCGAGCTAAGTAAAAATCAGGAGAATTTCCAACTTTAGTCAAAAGTTCCGGGCCAAAGAGAGGTTTTTCGTTTGTAAAGGCGCCATCTGGGGAACTATCAGTTACTTCATAAGGTAGGGTAGTTGGGGCAACCTGCCCACCAGTCATAGCATATAAAGTGTTATTAACAGTGATTACAGTAATTCGAATATTCTTTAAAGCAGCATGAATTAAGCTCTGTAGTCCAATAGCATAAGCCCCACCATCACCAACATAAGCAATGGCGACTCCAGTTGGATTAGCTTTTTTAAACCCAACCATTACCGGCACGGTTCGGCCATGATGAGTTTGAATCGTATCTAAATCAAAAAAATCCCAAGCCAAAAGCGAGCAACCAATATCAATCCCAAAGGCGACCTTTCTTGCAATCCCTAACTCATCAATCGCTTCTCCCAACATCTTTAAAACAATAGGATGACCACAGCCCGGGCAAAACTTAGAAGGTTTAGAACTTTTTTTGAAACACTTGGGCATTGGGGATATTGGTGATTTTTTTTTGATATCTAATACTTTTTTCATAACTACTTTGATTATTTTTTTAAGATTTTATACTTACAAGGTGTTTTTTACTCTCTCTATAATCTCCTCTGGCGTAATTCCTAAGGCTGGCTTGTACATCTCAATTACATCTTTGTCTAAACTATATAAAGCTTCTTTAACTAGTCTCCCAAACTGTCCCTGGGCTGACTCTATAATTAATATCTTTTGCGCTTTTGCGGCAACTTTTTGCGCTTCTGTGTTTGGAAATGGCCAAACTGTGATTGGCCTAAAAACTCCAACTCTAATTTTCCCCTCTCTTAACATATCTGAGGCGACTTTGGAAGCGTTGGCAACGCTTCCATGAGCAAAAATCAAAACATTGGCTTCCGAACAAAAATATTGTTCAAATTCAACGATTTCTGAGCTCGTTTTTCGGAAATTCTTAAGATGTTCGACTAAAACTTCATTTATCTCTTCTTCCAAACTGTAGCAATTTCGAAGATTGGCTGTTTTTTTACTCTTAGGATTTAAAAGATAAGGTTCAGCTTTGTAAATAATGCCTGGAGGATGCAAAGTAACTTCCCCTAACATTTTTCCTAAATAGCCATCACCTAAAACAAAGGTAGGAAAACGATACTTCCAGGCGGTATTAAAGGCTTTAATCGTAAAATCATAGAGTTCCTGAAGATTACTTGGAGAGTAGACAATCCGAATCCCTTCTCCATTCCCCCCGAAACAAGTTAAGTTGACTTCTTGCTGAGAATAAATTACCGTACCAGTTGAGGGACCTCCTCTTTGGCCAATATAAGCTACAATTGGCAATCGCATTGCTTCAGCCATAGAAAGCGGGTCTTGCATTAAAACATTTCCTGGACCAGAAGTAGCAGTCCAAGCTTTCCTGCCAGCTAAAACTCCTCCCAAAGCTGCAAATCCCGCTCCTGGTTCGTCTTCTGTCTGCAAAAAAACTAACTTAGGATTTTCAGCTGCTTCACGGGCCCAACCACCTAAAATCTCAGTAATCGGCGTAATGGGATAGCCACAAAACATATTGGCTCCCGCTGCCAACGCTGCTTTAACTATAATTTCATTACCAGTAAGTAAAACTTTTTTCATACCCTCCTTATAGAAACTCTTATAATTTTATCACTTTTAACATCTTTGTTACTCTATCACTTTGGACACTTTTATACAACCATCTTCACATCCAAAGCTATTACTCCCTCACCAGAAAGTCCAACCTTTAAAGGATTTATATCTAATTCTTTAATCTGTGGAAAGTCGGTGACTAATTCTGACAATCTTATTATAGCAGAAGTTACTGCTTTAGTATCATAAGATTTTTTACCATGACGTACTTTTAAAATATTGGTAGCTTTTGTTTCGGAAATCATCTCTTTAGCATCTTTTTCACTCAAAGGAGCAACTCTAAAACTAACATCTCGTAAAACTTCTACCAGAACTCCTCCCAGACCAAACATAATCAGGTGACCAAAATTGGAATCAAACTTAGCTCCCAAAATAACCTCTATTTCACCTTTAATAACAGGGTAGACAGCTACTCCCAAAATTCTTGCTTTTGGCGCGTTGAGCTTAATACTTTTCATGATTTCTCCATAAGCCTGCTTTGCTTGTTTATTGTTTAAAATGCCAGTCTTTACCCCACCAACAGCAGCTTTATGAACAATATCAGGAGAAACAATTTTTAAAACCACAGGATAGCCAATACCAAAAGCGGCTTGGACTGCTTCGTTGGGACTATGAACTATCAGTGGTTTAGCAACCGGAATTTTATAAGCTTCCAACATATTGGCTACTAAGCCCGGATTAACCAGATCTTTTTTCTTAGATTTTTCTTTATTTAACTCTAAACTTTCTCTAATCTTTCCAAAAATCCCAAGAGCAAAAAATCTATCAACTGGAATTTTTGAGGGTCTTTCTTTGGGTCGAGATAAATAATCAGTATATTCTACTGCTAACTCTAAAGATCTGATTGCCCTCTCGGGAGTAGCAAAGTAAGCAACTTTGTGTTTTTCTAATATCTCGATACCTTCTTTAACTGCTTCTCCACCCATAAAACAAGCCGCAATAGGTTTCTTTGAATTTTGTCTAATCTCTGAAACGGCCTTGGCAGTTTCTTCTATTTCTGTCATTGCCTGAGGAGTAAGTAAGACTAAAATATTATCAACATTTGGATCGCCTACAACTGTCTTTAAGG
This sequence comes from uncultured Candidatus Saccharibacteria bacterium, assembly GCA_964346865.1. GTDB lineage: Bacteria > Patescibacteriota > CPR2 > CAYFWR01 > CAYFWR01 > CAYFWR01. The sequence goes on along the minus strand of CAYFWR010000011.1, from coordinate 70 downwards.
TAAGTTTATAACGGTCGGCTTTAGCATCACCAATTAGATCAACTGGATTTAAAATTGAGGCTGCTTTTGG
>CAYFWR010000010.1:14738-16083 GCA_964346865.1 uncultured Candidatus Saccharibacteria bacterium | reverse complement strand
ATTGTTTTTAAGATTAGGTCAAAGGCTTCAATAATATCGCCTGAAATTGAAGCGCCTGAATATTCGTAAGAGATCATAAATAGATGATTAACATCGTCTTTGGTAAAGGTAACTACAATTAACCTTAGGGTATCTTGGGAAAAACTGCTTTTATGAGCATCTACGCAAGCAATAGTAATATCTTCACTGGAATCAAGAGTGTATTCTGGAAATCCTATGGCACTCATTTCGGCGCTTCTAACTTGAAGATTAATATCTGCTTCTCCTCCTGACATTGTTATATAATTGTCTTCAGTGGTATTAACACTCCAAGACTCAGGATACTTAAAAGAATAATTATATACAGAGTTTGTATAAGTTTCCCAGGTGGCAATTTCTAATTCATCAGCCCCAGTTAAAGTAGAAGGGCAGGCTGAAGTTTCTGGAGTTGTTGCTGGAGATAGTTTTGGAGAAGGAGATAGTGTTGGAGTTGTCTTTTTTTCTTCTGATTTCTTATCGGCTGCTTTTTCTTCCTTTGCTTTTTCCCCAAGATACCACCAGCCAAAACCTCCTAATACCAAAAGTAAAACAAAGATTGAGATTAAAATAATTATAAGGGTCTTTGGTTTTTTATTTATCTTTTCTTCTTTATTTTCAGTATTTTCCACTTTTCCCTCCTGCTTTATTAATTAAGACTCTTTAATTCTAACATAAACATAATATAAATTAAAGCTCGGGAATACCCAATCAAAGATCTAAAAGATCTAAGATTGGCCCGAGCTTAACAATAAACCTCTTTTCTCACATAGATTCGAGTCATCCCTTCCTTACAAGTAGGGCAAACAAATTGTATAAGTGACTTTCCTGCTAATCCAGGAAGAAGATTTATAATTTCATCTGGGATGGGAGTTGAAAAAGTATTTTTTTTATCAATCTCCACCTCAGATGGACACCAAGAACAAAAAGCTTTTCCTTTATCCATCTTACCTCCTATAATAAACAATTCGTTTTTACCCTAGTCTTCTTGGTTTTCTTAAAATCACGAAAATGCTCATAAATAAGAGGACTGAAAGCCCAATTGTAACTAAAAATATTTCTGTTGCTTTTGGCCAGATTTTTTCAGCCGATATCCCTAGATTAACAAAACTGAATATGGCTAACATATAGGACAAAAAGAGAAGTAGATTATTCAACCTAGATGACTTCCCCAAGATTGAAAGGAATATCAAGACTGAAAATACAACCATAGCGACAAAACTTATCCAAAACTGAACTCCCGGCGAAATAAATTCAAACATTATTACCACCCCCATATGGTCTATCCAACATTTCTTAGAAATCTTTCAATATCGGGATCAAATTTTTA
>CAYFWR010000010.1:4181-14638 GCA_964346865.1 uncultured Candidatus Saccharibacteria bacterium | reverse complement strand
TTATGAGTAATAAAAGTGTAAAAATAGTTATAATAAATAGCCAACCAACAGTATATAATGCTGTTTTTAAACTTTCTTTCTTTTGTCCGCTAAGAAATAAGTAGATCGGTTTACCTAGGACCAATCCTCCAACAACAGCAGCGGATAAAGTAAAAAGTAATAAAAATGCTACCATACTCAAAAAACTATTTTTCCCAAAGTAATCTTTTCCATATCTAAGAATTTGAGCTATTAAAAAAATGTAGACCAATACTCCTAGTGCGTTTAGTAAACTGTCTAAAAATATTTTTTATCTTTATTCATTGTTATTATTTAAAGAATAAATCACTAAAGAGCCTTTTGTAACCTTTTAGACAAAGGAATCAACGGAAAAAGGAAGATAATAATAAGACCAATAAGAACTAAAATCTCCCAACCAATCTCGCTCCAACCCTCACCAAAAATACTGATGCGGGAGACAGGGTGAACAATGTAATAAGTTGGAAAGATTTTCCCAATCCATTGAGGCCAATTAGGAAACATCAAAACAATAGCCGGAGCATAAAAAAGAATTCCAAAAAGTTTCATATTAACAAAAAGAGAATTCATATCTTTAAAAATAAGACCAGCCGTAAGTCCCCATTCAGTCATTAAAATAGTTCCAAGAAAAAGGGCAAGAAACAAAATAGAAGGCAAATTTAAACCTATATTTAAAAACAAAACTACTGTTCCCATTAACACAGCAATAAAGATTCCAAGCAGTCCAAAGGCAACAAGAATTTCACCGATTGTTACTGGAGTAATAAGGAGAGCGGTAAGAGTCTTTTTTTCTTTTTCCTGAACTAAAAAGGTTGCTGGAATAAAGAAAGCCCCAAAAAGAATGGCAATAAGGACAATAAGCGGTAAAAGTAATTCTAATATACTAACAGCTCTTTCTTCTCCAAGTTGTACTTGTTGAAAATTTACAGAAGGAGGTTTGGGAGAAACTTCACGAAGAGCACTTACTATTGAGGCTTGAGCAATAGTCCTGTCTTTAGCTAAACTTTCTCCACTAATGTATATTTTTAAAACAATTTTTTCTTTGGTCTTCAGCTTCTCTTTTAGTTCTTCGGGGAAAGAAGCTCCAACATCTGCTTTTTTACTCTCAACTTCCTTTTGAACCTCATTTTCTGATTGAACCTCAACTACATCAATAGCTTCGTTTTTTTTAAGCTCAGCTGTTATAATCTTTTCTCCTTTCTCATAGATTGCCAGCTGCGGTTTTTGCTTCCAAAGATTACCAAATAAAAGTTGAAGTATTAGTGTAAGAACTATTGGAATAACAAGACCAAAAATAAACATAGGATTTTGAGGTCCCATTTTAATTCCCTTCTTTATTATGGTAAAGATATGTTTCAGGTTCATACCAACCTCCTTCTAAAGATAAAAAAACCAGCCAAAAAGAAGAAAAGAGCAAAAGAAAAAAGGTAAGTGATTTGAGGAAGATAGTCAGAAAGAGATAAATTATAATTTACTATTCCATCTAAAGCTTGGATCATATGATGGGTAGGGATAGCTTCTAACCAGGGAGAAGCCGCAGCGGGAAAAATAAGCTGAATCGCTGGAATAATTAGAATAAGCATTACCAACATTCCCCACCCCATTAATGAAGAAAAGTCACGACTTGTTGCCCCAACTATAAAGGCAAGAGAGGTAGCAAGAACTGAACCAAGAAAAAGAAAGATAATTATAGCAAAAAATGTTTCTATATTAATAAGTCTAAGAAGTAAAGCAGCTAAAACTCCCTCAAAAAAAGCCAAAGAGATCCCAACAATTGCCTTAGCAGACATAAATTCTGAGATATTAACTGGGGTAACCAGAAGAGCTTGAACTGTCTTTTTTTGAACTTCTTCCATTAAAAGGTTGGCTAGGGCAAATATCTCTACTACCAGAACAAATGTCAGAAAAAGAACCCGCATTTTATTTCTTAGAGGAATTTGTTGGCCTATCATATCTGGCTCAATTATAGTCTCTTCGACTTCTATTGGAAGCTCGAAACCTAATAACATATAAGCAAATTCTCGACTAAGAACTTCTCCTGCTTCTCTTATTTCTTCAGGGGTCTGGGAAGAAAAGTAGAGTTTCACAATCGGTTCTTTAAAAGGAGTAGTAAAAGAAAAACCAGCTTCTACCTTTTTTTCTTCAACTAATTCTTTTAATTTATCTTCGGAATCAGCCCACCTGACTTCTATTCCCTTTTCTTGAGAAAGTTGTTCTTCTACGGCCTCTCTTCCTTTCTCAAGGTATAGACCTATTTTAAAACTCTCATCAACCTTTGCTGGAAGAATCCAGTAAATTAAGGCATAGAAAAAAATAGCCAGAAAAGTAATCACCCCCATAAACTTATTTCTAGATATTTGTTTAAAATCTTTTTTAACAATAGAAAGGATACGCTTCATTCTAATTTACGGCCAGTTAATTGAATAAAAATATCTTCAAGGGTAGCTTCTTCGGTATGCATGTCACGAACTTCATAAGAAGAAAGAATTTCTTGAGTACGAACGCCAGTTTTTTTTGATTCTAAAGGAAGTTTTTCTTCTTTAAGACTTCCTTCTTTCTGATAACGAACTTTTAAGATTCTTTTTCCATATTGATGTTTAAGATTATCGGGTGTATCTAAAGCGACAATCTTTCCTTCATTGATAAAAGCAACTCTATTTGATAGTTTGTCGGCTTCCATCATATCGTGAGTAGTAAGAAAAATGGTGACTCCTTTTTCCTTTTCTTCAAGGATTACTTTTCGAATAGCTTCTGAGGAAACAGGATCTAAGCCATCGGTAGGCTCATCAAGAAACAAAACTTTAGGTTTGTTAACAAGCGCTCGAGCGACCATTAGTCGCTGCTTCATTCCTTTTGAAAAATTAGCTACTCTATCCTTTCTTTCAGTAGGTAGCCCGACTTTTTTAAGAATAAAGATGGGATCAAATTTATTTACCCCAAAAAGAGAGGCAAAAAAAATAAGATTTTCTGAAGCTGACATATCTTCGTAAAGATTTTTTTCTTCAAAACAGACCCCAATTTGTGATTGAATCTCTTCTGTCTTTTTCGAAATATCCATTCCCAAAATCGAGATTTTTCCTTCTTTAGGAGGAAGAAATCCAATAAGCATATTCATAGTGGTAGTTTTCCCGGCCCCATTGGGACCTAAAAAGCCAAGAATCTCGCCTTTTTCGATATAAAAAGAGATATGATCAACGGCGAGTTTTTTCCTCTCGTAAGAATAGGAAATATTTTCGGCTGAAATAACTTTTTGCATACTTTGTAATTATAACATAAAAAGAACGGCAACTTTTAGTCTTTTATCCTAAAAAATCGCCAAAATCACTTTGATATTTTGTTTAAAAAGATAAAAAAAGAGAGCTTATCTCGCTTTGTTTATTGACTCCCAAGTTTGGACTTCTATCTACAGAAAGTCCAATTTTATTACAATAAGCCATTAAACCTTATCACTCTAACTTTAAAGCTTTTAAAACTCTATTAAATCCAGGCATAAGTTTAAAGTTTTTTGTTTCTTCAGCTTTAATCCACTGATAATTTTGGGCTTCCCAATCTAATTTAACCTGGTCGGAATTAACTTCGATAAGAACAGGATAAACAATCCAAATTTTATTATATTCAGGAGCGTCTTGATCAAAAACCTTACCTTGAATAATTGAAATTATCTTATCTTTTTCTATCCCAACTTCTTCTTTTAACTCATCTTCTACTTTTTGATTAATACCTCGATTATCATCCAAAAATCCCGATACTCCATTCCAGCAATTGGGATAAAATTTCATACCAGAACTTCTTTGGACAATTAAAATTTTGTCCTTGTATTTAACAATACAATTTATTACTGGAGCTCTTTTGATATTCGTATAATCGATTTGTCCCGGTTTTGGTTTAAAAACTTCATTTCCCATAAATTACCTAATCCTGTTCTTCTTTTGTTTTTAAATACTGCGAGGTATCAACTGTAAAATCAAACTTATCTGGAGTAAATATTTTCTTTTGAAAGCCATAAAGCTTCGTAAAACGCTTGCCCGTCTTGGTATCTCTTTGATTTAACCTCTTCATTAATATTGCCTCATCACAAGTAACATAAATTTTTAAAAGCGTAGATTTGTGTTTTTTACAGAGTTTTTCATAATGCTTTCTTATATGTGATTCCACGTGGCAAAAATCGAGGATCAAACTATAACCCTTCTGTAACAGGTTATTTACTAGTTGCCTTCTTATTTTCCCAACCATTCGATTGTTGCTCAAAAAATCATCCGATATCAAATCGTCGAAAAAACTTTCAATTAAATCTCTGTTTAATGTAATATAATTAGGATTTTGATCTTGAATTGTTTTACTTATTGTGGTTTTTCCAGCTCCTGATAATCCAACAAGCATAATTACTTTTGGATTTGGCTCAGGGTTTTTGTCTTTAGAAATAATGTCGATAAATGTTTTTAGACGCTTTTGGGTTACGATCTTATCTATAATTTTTGTGGTTGACTGATATGGATAGTATCTTTGAAAGATTAGTTTCGTGTTTGTCTTTTTTAATTTATCTTTATGTTTTTCCCATAATTTATCAACCGTTATAAAATTATCAGGTCTTAGGACCTCTAAAATACTTAAAGTAACGGATTTTCTTTGGAATAAAGGGCAAAGAAAAACAAAGTCAACATATTTAATTGAATCTACTAGCTCCATTCTTTCATCTTGATTTTCTATCGGGCGATCAAAACCCTTACCTTCTCTTATCCTTTTGTCTTGCTGTAAACCGATAACCAACTTATGTTTTGGGAAAACTTCTTTGATCTTTTTGAGACGCTTTATATGTCCTTTGTGAAGAATATCAAAGCAGCCAGTTGTATAAACCGTTTTTTTATTCTGCAAATTCTTTAGATCTTTAAATTTGATGATCATTTGTATAATTTATCTTGTTAAAGACGAATTTCTTAGAGATGGCTTAGTTCATAAATAACACCGTCTGTTAAATCATTATTGCTAGGAATTATCTCTTTTGCACCAATTTTTTTAGCAACTGTTAGGTAAATTGTTTGTCCTATAGCAACATTTTCTGCAAACCCAGGATCTTTTTCATATAACTTTTTCAGTTGCTTTATTGGAGTCTTCTTAAGAAGATCTACTAACTTTTGATAAATATTAATATTTAATTTAATTGGGTGTCTTGGGATGGTGTTGTTTTTAAAGTCAAATTCTAATTTTGGCCCTACTGCAATAATAAAATCTAATATGCCGGTAATAAAGAAGTACTTTACATTAAATTTTGATTTTGATAGAGTTATATTCCTATTTAAATACTTAACCAAGTTATCCCAGTCCTTCTGTGGGCCCAAAAAAGTTTCTCGTAAAAAATTAACACCAAAAGGAAGTTCATAAGATTTTATAAGTGAAAATTTATTTCCGATAACAATTTCGGTTGTACCGCCACCGGTATTAACGGCGCAAAAGGTTGATTTTTCTGGTATTAAATCAATAAATCCCATGTAAAGATATTGGGCTTCTTTTTGGTGAGAAAGAACTTCTATTGTTGAGTTAAATAAATTCTTTACTCTATCGGTAAAATCAGAGCTGTTTTTTGCCTTTCTTAAAATGTCTGTTCCAAAAATTTTGCATTTTAAAACTTTTTTGTCACCATTGAGTCTGCGGCATTTTCCCAAGATCTCTAAATTTCTTTTCACTACGCTTTCGTCCAAATAATCAGATTTAGTCTCCCCCAAACCCGCCTCTGAATATCTTTTGTAGTAAATTAGATCTTTAGCAGTCTTTCTAACTTCAAAAATATAATGCTTAATGCTTTTACTCCCAATGTCGATAATCGAAAGTTTCATTTTTTAGTTCTTATGATTATTCTTATGCTTTTTAAAAGACTTGACACAATGTTTAGTTCTGTTAAAGTAAAATTACAAAGATCCATTTCCCGAACTGTCACCGTATGGTGGCGTGCCCAGGACAACTGGGGTTAGGAAATGGATCGCTTTTTATTTGATCCAAAAATCCAAAGATCCTCTTCTCTCTTTTTAATAATATCCCAATATATCTTTGAATCGGTCTTACTCCCTTTAATTTACTGACAGTTAATTTCAATTGTTAGTTTTCCTGAGTCTAATGAAAATTTTGGTATTCTGAATTCAACCTTTATTTTTTTGCCTGGCTCCCCTTTAAATATCGGAACTAAGATCCCATTTGTATATTGAATCATGTGTTTTTTGGGCCACTGATTCATATACTTTGTACGATAGATAACTGAAAATATTTCGTGATATATCAGAGGAAATTGAACGAATCCTAAAATTCCAGGGATGTCTTCTGGTTCTAAGTCGTCTATACAGAATGAGGACATAAATTCTACCCTTAAGTTTGCCCGAGGTAATGCATAAGCAATCATAACAAAAGGTTTTAATTTTTTAATCGAACTCATTAATACATCACTTTTTCGTGATCCCATTACTGATTTAGATAAACGCGTAGGTTTCTTAGGGAAAATCGTGAATAAGTGCCGAAGACTAATATCTTTTTCTATTTTCTTTAATAAATGGTGTCCATTGATAATCAATTTTTCTTTGCGGATATCGGAAGTTATTCTTGTTTGTCCGGATCCATGAATGCTTAGGTGACCGTTAGTTTGTTGTGATATCTTAAATGGTTTAATATCTTTACCATCAAATTTAAAAGTTAACCATTCAAAATTTGCGAATTCTAGAGAGCTTAAATAAATACTTCCATCACTTTTACTTTGCGAAATAGAAAAAAGCTGCCACGCTTTATCATCATCATCTTTGATGAAAATTCTGCAACTATTATTATTGATAACTTTGTTCATTCCCTGATCCCTATAGATAAACCATAAAATACATAAACTTATTTTTTGAGATTAATTAACCACATTCCTCGCATTGCCTTTGAGAATTTTTAAAATAAGGTTTTGTCCTGTGATTGTGATATGTCACAATATTATTTCTTATGCAACCTTTTCATAAGTGTTTAGTGAACTCGCCTTCTTTCCCAATGTATTTAAACCTCGGCTTCTTAATGCCGTCAACCTCAACATTTTCTAAAAACATTTTAAGAGGTCTAAGCCATACTAATCTCTCATCATAAAGTGCCTTATAAATAACCAATTCTTCCAAAGTTTCACTATGGATAGCAACTCCTAAAACTTGATATCTGCCGCCCTTGTAATGTTCGTATAAACCTAATTTCAAAGATTTCGCTTTAGGAGAAAGTTTAATATTACTCATTGGTTCTGCTTACTTACAACTTTTTCATACGACTTGTTTGCATAATAATGTCTTCGCAGTTGACCGCAACCTGCTTTGATATCTGGACCATCTGACATAAATGTTGTTACTTTAATCCCGGAATTCTCCAAGATAGCTTGAAATTTATTAAACCGGTCTTCGCTGCTTGGTTTATATTTATCAAATTCGTTAAAAACCATTAGTTTTAAGACAAAATCTTTGCGGTCCGGATATAAAAGCTTTACCAATTCATGAGCATCTTTGTCCGAATCGTTTATACCACCAATAAGGACATAATTAATCTTCATTGGTTCACTTTTTATTTTTGAAAAATACTTCACTGCCCCCAACGCCTTTTTAATTGATTTTGACCCGGGCATAATTTTTTTGCGTAACTTTTCTTTCGCCGCATGTAAAGATAATTGAACCTTTACTTCGATATCAAAATTTTCATGAGCAAGTTTCTTTATTTTTAAAGGAGATATTCCCGAAGTCGCTATTGAGACACGCGTAGCGCCCGGATATTTAGAAGAAATATTTTTTATCGAACAGGTAACATTATCATAATTTAAAAACGGCTCACCCATCCCCATATAAGACAAAAGAATTGGTTTGGAATTTAATTGAATACTTCCGATTACATTACTGATTTGTTGAGTAATTTCGTCACAGGTGAGATTTCTAATAAAGCGTAAATTCGGATTTATCGCATCAACCGGCTTTGTTGTCGCACAAAAAACGCATCCCATTTTGCAACCTACCTGGGTTGAAATACAAATGATATTTTCGTCTAAATCAATGTAACTGGTTTCTATGACATGAAAATCATTTGTTTGCTGCAGAAATTTCGTAGATTTCCCGTCTTTTGAATGTAGTTGTTTAATGATTTTCATAATAAATTTGGACTAATTATTTTTGACTCCGGGGCTTGCCTGCCTGCCGAAAGACAGGAATTTAAAGAAATCCTATATTAATACCTATAATTTTCTCAATTCATTCAAAAATTTCTCTACAGATTGGGTTTGTGATGAATTTTTTGGATTTTTAGGATCAAAACAGCCATAATCTATAAGTTTGATATTAAGATTCCCTTCATCATTAATTTTATAAAAAATATTATCACCCAAAGCGTCCACAAGAAGTCTGTGTTCGTTGGATAGCCTTTGTATTCCATTTAAAAACCGGTCAAGTTTGGCTTTATTCTCTGATTGTTTAGCAACATTAGATAGATTTTCGAACACTTCCTGATAAGCTGAAAGTGATGACCATTCTTTTGGATTAAGTTTCTCTTGTAAAATCACCTGTCTTCTAGATTCTTTCAATCTTATCACTGTTTGCTTAGCAAAAAATTCTTCACCAATCACAGACTTCATAATTAGGTAATTTTGTAGATGATTCTCAGCAGAACGTAAAGCGCTATCATTATGCTTTATAAACTTTAACACATATGGACACTTTTCTGAAATTAAAACATTCCAATGATAACCTTGTCGAAATTGCGAATCTTGATCCTTTACAACATCTTTTATATGCTGACTTGCCTTATTGGGGTCCATATTACTTCTATATTCGTTTCGAATTGCTATATTTTCAGGACTAAAGTAGGACTCAATATCTACTTTTTTTATGGTTTCACGAAAACCTTTTTTTATAATTTCTCCATAGACATCAACTATGTTATTTTTGACCAGCTGTTTTAATTGATCCTCACTGAGATTTTTTCTATCAATCCCAATCTCTTTAAATACTTTATCTCTATCCATATCAAGTAAATCAGAAGAGTGTAAGACTTCCAAAGCCTTTTCTTGATCTAGAATATTTACCCCGGCGTTTTTAAAAATTTTTAAGAGTTTGGTCTCAGGTTGATTCATTATGAATAAATTAAGAAAGCAAATTACTGGCTTTAGGGCTTGGATTCTCATCCTACGGGTGACAACCGTAGGATGAGAACCTAAATTTTGATTAGCCACGAATTTATCTTTTAGTAGCGAATTCTTTTAAACTTTCTTTGTAAATTTCAAAAACTTTTGGAATGCTCTCTATATTGACCCATTCATTGGGAGCATGTCCATTATCGCTTTCACAACCAAAAGCATTGATAATTGGAATGTCTAACTGACTAATAACATTTCCTACGCTTCCCTGACCACTTGCAACTAATGGCACATCTTTTTTCAAAACTTTTTCCGCTCTGTTTTTTAATATTTTTACAAAAGCGTTGTCTGGACTTGTTAAATATGCCTGTTCAAATTGCAAAACTTCTAAAGAGTAATTAAACAAAGGGTTTTTGCTTTTAATTCTTTTTAGTACCTTATTAATTTTAGTTAAAGCCTCATTTTTTGTTTGTGACGGGAGTAATCTAATATCAATGTTTGCTTCGCATTTGTCGGGAACGATATTTATCGCAACACCTCCATTGATCTGTGAAATATTTAGCGAGGATCCGAATTTAAAAAATGGTTTTGTTATATTTCCTAAATTCATTGAGGAAACTGCAGTAATAGCATCTCCCATTAGATGAATTGCATTTATGCCTTTCTTAGTTCGACTCCCGGTATGCGCAGATTCTCCTAATGTCGTGAGTTTTAATCTTAGCCAACCCCTCGCTCCAATTGAGATTTCTTCAATTCCTTGATAACCTAAAATACAAATATCGGCTTTAGGCGCATGTTTCAAAACTTCTCTAATGCCCGAAAAATTTCCAGATTGTTCATCGGCATCAAAGCCAAGAAAAATTGAACAATCGAAATTTTTATCTTCGACTAACTCTTTTGCCAAATAACAAAAAATAGCAATCGCGACTTTAGAATCGTTTGTTCCTCTACCATACATCTTATTACCAATAATCCTGCTTTCAAAAGGCGGATATTTCCATTTAGATTCTCCTGCCGGCACAGTATCCAAACAGCTCTCAAGCCAAATAGTTTTGTTGGAATTCTGTTTTTTGATGTGGCAAATAACGGATGAGTGTTCTTTTGGCCCAATGATTTCCGGCTTGAATCCAAAACTTATCAACTTATCAAAAACAACGTGAGCAATTGCCTTTTCAGAATCAATTCCATTTTGAGAAGGAATGACAACTAACTCTTTTGTAAACTTAATGATTTTTTGAGAAATTTCGTTCATATCTATTTCATTAAATCAATATTTTGGCTCCGGGGCTTGGATTCGAACCAAGATTAACAGGGCCAGAACCTG
>CAYFWR010000010.1:0-4081 GCA_964346865.1 uncultured Candidatus Saccharibacteria bacterium | reverse complement strand
AATATTTTGGCTCCGGGGCTTGGATTCGAACCAAGATTAACAGGGCCAGAACCTGCCGTCCTACCGTTAGACGACCCCGGAATAATTAATCGTTTTCTAAAATCTTTTTAATTTTCTTTCTTCCTGCGCAACTTTTAAAGTATTTTTCTCTAATCCTTGCAGTGCTAATACTCTTACACTCTTCAAAATATATCAAACTCTACGGTTTATATCTTTTAGTATAAAAATTCTTCCCTGAATTATGTTCTTTTAACCTTCGATCAATATTATCGGTAATACCGACATAAGTTTTTGGATAATCCGAACTTTTTAAAATATAAACCTTATACATTATAGATTGTGACGTCTTACCCGCCTCGCGTCGACTCGTAGTCAACGCGAGTCGAGGCGGGCCGTTAGACGACCCCGGAATGTTAATAATTATACCTTTTTTCTCTAAACTTCTCAAGTATGTAAAAACAACCACAAAAAAGTTTATTTTTGTGTTTGTTTGAATAACTATTTTATTCGATAGGACTATTTTCTTACAGCTTTTTCTAAGACAAATTTTCCCTGTTTTTCTCCTAGTTTCAAAGGATATTTTCCGTTAAAACAAGCTAGGCAGAATTTTTCTTTGGGTAAACCAGTAGCCCTAACAAGCCCTTCTAAGGAATTATAACCTAAACTGTCTGCGCCGATAAAATCTCGAATTTCAGGCACCGATAAGCGATGAGCGATAAGCTCTTTTTTGGTTGCCGTGTCGACTCCTAAAAAGCAAGGGTGAGTCATTGGCGGAGCGGTAATTATTACATGAACCTCTTTTGCACCAGCATCTTTAACTATTTTTACAATCTTCCCTGTCGTGTTTCCTCTAACAATCGAATCATCAACCAAAACTACTCTTTTCCCTTTTAAAACTTCAGGAAGAGCATGCAATTTGAGTTTTACTCCCCATTCCCTTAGTCTTTGATCTGGATTAATAAAAGTTCGGCCAATGTAGCGATTTTTAATCAAGCCTTCTCTATAAGGAATACCACTTTCAATAGAATAGCCAATCGCCGCTGGGATAGCAGAGTCAGGAACCCCAATTACTAAATCAGCTTTAACCGGATATTCTTTGGCCAATATTTTACCTAATTTTTCTCTAACAGCATATATTGATTTTCCATTTGATGAGGAATCGGGACGAGAAAAATAAATATATTCAAAAATACAAAAGCCATTTTTTTTGTTTTGGAGTTTTTCTCTAGAAACACCGTTTTTATTAACCTTTAATACTTCTCCTGGCTCAATTTCTCTTAAAAATTTAGCTCCAACCGTATTTAAAGCGCAACTTTCTGAAGAAACAACATATCCTCCATCTAATCTCCCTAAACAAAAAGGTCTTACTCCTAAAGGATCACGAGCAGCATAAAGAGAGTCTTTAGTTAAAATAACCATACTATAAGCTCCTTTTAACCTTGTCATTGCTTTTTTAATTTTTTCTGTCAAATTTCTCCCGGGAGTCAAACTAATAGTCTTGGCAATAATTTCTGTATCGGTAGTGCTGTAAAAGTTGATGCCTTGACTTTCCATTTCTTTCTTTAACTCTAAGCTGTTTATTAAATTACCATTAAAAGCTAAAGCAAATTTTTTTCCTGATTCTTCTAAAAAAGGAGCGGCATTTTCCGGCCGGGAACTTCCGCTGGTTGAATAGCGATTATGACCAATTGCTGCAAAACCGCCTAAATCGCTTAAAATTTGTTCGTCAAAAATCTGAGAAACCAACCCCATCCCTTTTCTTAAAAACATTTTTTCGCCATCGGCTGTAGCAATCCCAGCACTTTCTTGCCCCCGATGTTGAAGTGAAAAAAGACCAAAAAAGGTAATCCGGGCCACATCTTCGCCCGGAGCAAAGACCCCAAAAACACCACAATGCTCACGGGGCTTATCAAGAGACCTAAATTGTGAATCATCTAATTCCATCTCAACAACTTCAATTTAAATTAGCTTAAAAAATCTTAATATCTAATTTCTAAACAAATACTAAATCCCAATTTCGAATATCTAAATTTTTGGATTTTGGATTTTAGCCATTGGAATTTGTTTAGTATTTAGGATTTAGGATTTAGAAATTCTCTTTATTCCCAATATCCTTTCTATAATGCATGTTTTTAAATTTTATTTTCTTTATATTTTCATAAACTTTTTTGCGAGCCGACTGGACATCTTTCCCTAAAGTGGTGACGTTTAAAACTCGGCCGCCAGAAGTTAAAATTTCATCACTTTCACTTTTAGTCCCAGCGTGAAAAACAACAATATCAGAGTCAACTTCGTCTAATCCCTTTATTTCTTCCCCAGTTTCATACTTTCCTGGGTATCCGCCAGAAGCCAAAACTACGGTGATACAAAACTGGGGATCCCAGTTTATATCAATTTCATCCAACTCCTCATCGACAACTGCTTCTAATATTTCTACAAGATCGTTTTTTAGCTTTGGTAAAATCACCTGAGTTTCTGGATCGCCAAAACGACAGTTAAATTCCAAAACTTTGGGACCTTCTTTGGTAATAATTAGTCCGCCGTATAAAACTCCTTTGTATTTAATCCCTTCTTTTTTAAGAGCCGTAAGTGTCGGCAAAAAGATTTTATTTAAAATCTGTTTTCCCAGCTCTTTTGTATAGAATTTAGGTGGTGAATAAGCCCCCATACCACCAGTATTGGGCCCTTCGTCATTGTCAAAAACTCTTTTATGGTCACAAACCGGAACCATCAGCCTAATTGTTTTACCATCACAAAAAGCTAAAACCGAAACTTCTCTTCCTTCTAAAAATTCTTCGATTACTATTTCATCCCCCGCCTCTCCAAAAGCTCGATCTTTCATAATTTTATCTAAAGCAGAAAGAGCTTCCTCTTTGTTTTGACAGACAATTACTCCTTTCCCAGCCGCCAAACCAGAGGCTTTAACCACAATCGGACTCCCAACCTGATCAAGATAATTAGCGGCTTTTTTATAATTATCAAAGGTTTGGCTTTTACCACAAGGAATTTTATATTTTTGCAAAAGTTCTTTACAAAAAGCCTTACTGGATTCAATTTGAGCCGCTTTTTGAGTAGGCCCAAATATCTTTAGTCCTAATTCCTCAAATTTATCAACAATCCCTAAAGATAAAGGAATTTCGGGACCAACAACCGTTAAATCAATCTTTTCTTTTTTAGCAAAATTAACTATTTTACCTATTTCGGTTTCTTTAATAGTAATATTTTCAGCAATTTGAGCAGTTCTACCATTACCAGACGCTACATAAATCTTTTTTACCTTTGGGCTTTGTTTAATTTTGTGAACCAAAGTGTGTTCCCGCCCTCCACTACCAACAACTAAAACTTTCATAAGACCTCTTTATTTATTGTTCGAGGTATCGCCGAGAACTATCTTTTAGTTCTCATTTTATTCGAGCAGTATAATTATTTTAAATATTCCAATGCCCTTTTAATCCGTTTTATTGACTCTTCTTTTCCAAAAACCCAAAGAAGTTCTGCTGGAGAAGGACTTGCTTCTCGACCGGATAAGGCGACTCGAACAGGCCAATACACATCCCAACTTTCAAGACCTGAATTAGGAAGAATTCTTGAACCAAAACACAATATCATTTCTTCTACTGTCCAACTGCTCTTAGGTATTTGGTTAAATGCTTCTATGGATCGTTTTAACCCTTCTAGGGTCTCCTTTTTCGTGCTATTTTTAATTAATATTTTGGGATCATATTTTGGCTCTTTGAAATAAAAGTCAAAGGTTTTTATCTGAGACAAACTTGTTATTCTTAATTTTTCAACTTTAATTATTTTTACCAAGTAATCGTCATTTATTCTATCTAAGTCAATATTTAATTCTTTATTTTTTCTTATCATTTCTAAAAGTTCTTTATTTTCTTTTCCTTGAATATAATATGCATTAAAATAATTTAATTTATCAACATCAAAAACCGCCGAACTTTTACCCATTCCTTCAAAAGAAAATTCTTTAACAAGTTCTTTTAAAGAAAAAAATTCTCGCTCAGTTTTTGGATTCCAACCTAAAAGGACCATAAAATTTATTAAAGCTTCAGAAAGATAGCCCATTTTT